>JBAZOP010000063.1 GCA_041648665.1 bacterium
TGCATCGGTGATCGGTTAGCAGCCCGTCACGCATGACGTTTCCCGACGGAGATCCGGTGCTCGTATTGCGCGCCCGCTTCGACCCGCGCCTGGAGCCGCGCCCGATTGGCGTTGGGATCGACGGCCTCGTGCAGCAGCGTGGCCAGGATCTCCTTGGCGAGCACCCGTGCGGTGTGGCCACGGCGCGCCACGACCTTGAGCAGGTCGCCGGCGACCTCGGCGAAGAGCGCGGCCCACCGTTCCTCGGGGACACGGGCGCCCAGAACGCCGAGTCGGCGGCGCAGCGCCGCGAGCAGCGCACGACTGACGACGAACGTGACCAGCACGGCGTAGACCAGCGCCTCGACGATGACGCGGTTGGCCGACGGCATGTCGGCGGCGCGGTAGTGCCGCTTCAACTCGCGGAAGAACAACTCGATCGTCCAGCGCGTGGCGTAGATCTGGGCGATGTCCTCGGGCGTGAGGCGCGTGGGCGGGATGTTGGTGAGGTAGGCGTGGTAGGAGTGCGTGAGCGGGTCGCGGACGCCGACGAGGCGGAAGCGCTCGCAGTCGGTGTGGCGCACGCCGTCGTAGACGCGGCGCTTGAAAGCGACTTCGACCTCGACGTCGAGGCTCTGTCGCTGCAGGCGCGGCAGCACGTCGTTGATGCGCGCCGTCAGGAGCGGCACCGACTGGCCGCGCCAGCGGCGGTGCAGCCCGACGATGAGCGGGTTGGCGCTGCGCTTGAGGCGCACGATGAAGAAGCCGCCGTTGCGGCGGATGCAGGAGAAGAGCTGGAAGCGGAAGTAGGCCAGGTCGAAGAGCAGCAGCCGGTCGCGTACCCAGCGGCCGACACGGAAGACCGGGCCGGAGATGTGACGGCCCAAGGCAGTCGTCCCCGGCCAGGTGGAGGTGCAGGGTGACGAGCTGCGCCGCGCTGAACAATCGGTGGCTTCGATCAATCGTTGTCAAACCCAGACAACCGAAATGACTGGACTCCCGTCGCATCCGACAACGAAACACCACCATAACCAGGTGCAATTTCACGCTTCTGTGATGAATGGCATTCAGGAGGCCGACGGTTCGATCCCGTTCAGCTCCACCGGAACAGAAGGGGTTTCGCAGAGATGCGAAACCCCTTCTTGTTGTCCGGGCCCGTTGACAACGAAACGAAACGTTTCGTTGTCAAGCTCGGCCCCCATTCAGGACCTGCAGCATGCGCTTCTGCTGCGCGTTCGCCACGACCGACGGGTCCGTGTAGCTCTCGAGGGTAGTCTTCTCGGACTCGTGCCCCATGGCGTCGGCGACGGCCCGGCTCGTGAACCCGAAGGCGTGCGCAATACTCGAGTGGGTTCCGCGCATGCCGTGCGCGCAGACAACCGGCACGCCCGCCTCCCGACAGATTCTCTGTACCCAGTGCCGGGGCCAGTCGCGAGATGAGCAACTGAAGAGCCTCGCCTCGGGCGTCTTGCCGGATGCGAGCTGCAGGAGGTAGGGCTGAAGCTCCTTGGGCACCTCCTGGGTCCGCTTGCCCTTCTCGGTCTTGCTGTCCGGCACCCACAGCACCCGGCCGTTGTCATCGACGTCACGCACGATCCGGCCGACCACCTCGCTGGCGCGCAAGTTGAGGAACAACGTGAGCAGGGCCGCGACGGCGCCCTCCTCGCCCTGCGCCGCCAACTCGAGGGCCCTGGCCACCCACTTGCGCGTCTCATCAATGCGCAGCTGCAGCTTGCCGTGCTTGCGCTTGCCCTTGCCCTTCACGCTGCCGAGAGGATTGTCCTTGAGCCAACGCTTCTCCTCGCCGCACCAGCGCAGGAACGACTTGGCCTCGGCGAGCATGTTGCGGTGGGTGTCTACTGAGAGCTTCGGCGGCTCAGGGGCGGATTTCGGCTCGCCTCGCTGCTCGAGCGCGCGCATCGCAGCAGACCGGCAGCACTCGACCTTGAGACAGACCTCGTTCCAGGTGAGCCCTTCGCCGCGGAGCTTCGCCACGGAGTTGCCATCAACTTCCTGCCGCCGCGGAGGCATCACCGGTCTGCGGCAGAGATCCTCGTAGTACGACTGGCAGCGGCTGGAACTGAGCGCAGCGAGCGGCATCTCGAGGTCCGGGAAAAACAGACGAAGGCGCCGGATGGTCTCCGTGATCGACTTCGGCTTGTTCCCTTTCTCCCGCATATGCCGCTCGTACCCCTTCAGAGCATCGTCAACGGTGCGGTCTTGCTGTTGCCCCATCTCGCGTCTCAGCGAGTTGACGATCTGCCTCGCCGTTCGCTCGTCCGTGTAGTAGTGGATCTCAGGATCCTCCTCGCCTCCGCTCTTGAAAACATCGACTCGCCATCGTCGTCCTCCAGGACACTGATAGGGCCCTCGGACGCGTGGTCCTGCCTTTGGTCGCGCCATGTTCGTTCACCCTCCTCTCTTCGGCGCGACGGGAGTTCAGTCGAGTGCAGCATAGCACACGCGCCTGACTCTTCACGCACGACCCTACGGACCAGTTCGACGAAGTCCGACACCTCCGCCCGTCGCGTCGAGCGGGGCCGAACGACTTCCCTGGGGCGTACGTCGTTGGCCATCGCCGCCACGACTTCGCCCCACGAGTACACGTCCACATCGGCGACCCTGCCGCACGGTCTGACACGGCCTTCGAGCCAGGCCCGCGCCTCGTCACGCCGACCGGGCAGCGCCTCGACCGCCTCGGCCAGCGTGAGCAGCGACTGCGGCCCGAGCGACGCCCGCCACATCCGGCGCAGGTAGCGCCTGAGGGGACTCGCCATCGCTCAACCGCACCACCCAGGTCGCAAAGTCGAATCGGTGCGTGAACACCGAGCCGACCACGACGAAGAAAGAAAAGTCCCCCCAACCTCGCTGCCACGCGCGTTGGCCGAGGCCACGCTTGTTCGGCGTCGGTCCGCAGAGGGGGACGCCGGCGAGCGGCAAGTCGAGCGAGTCGGACCCGTGGTCCGGACAGGCGTCGGCCTGCACCGCACTTCGCAGTCGGTAGTCCGGTTGACCGCAGAAGCGGCAGGGCGGACGAGCCGAAGAGTGCCGAGCACGGCACGTTTGAGGGTAGGGGGAGGACAGTAGAAGGGTAAGGTAGCCGGCCTCAATCGCGTACTCCGTCGTTGAGGATGTGGTCGGCTTCCTTGGCGAACCCTGCAGTTGACCTGTGACTACGGTTGTCACAGTCCGTGATCACAGGCTGGAGGGGCGATTCGTGGACCAGAGCCGCAGAGGCTGACGTTGGCTGGACTCGGGCGGTCACCCAGGCGTCGCCGAGGATCGTCCGGTCGGTGATTGCCTCCGGCATGCCCAGGTACCAGAGCCCCTCGGGCACACCGGCGTCCCACAGCGCGCCCACGATCTTGTTTCGCCGTCGCTCCGAGTTTGTTAGGCAGCAGACCAGCCAGTCGGCGCAGCCCCGCAGGGGGGCGCGGGCAGCGCGGAGCTCGGCGTAGCCCAGCCCCTTGCGTTGGGCGACCTGGCGCGGGTTCTGGCTGCCGGTGTCGACCTCGAAGGCAATAGCGAGTCGCCGGCCGTCCTGGCCGCGGAATACGGCGACGGCGTCCGGCACCAGGGCTCCCTTGGGGGCGCCGGTCGTCCTCCGGATCTCATCCTCGAAGACGAACTCCTCCAAGTGGATGGTGGTGGAACGTGCGGTCGCCAACCGCAGGGACACGTACAGCTCCACCGTGCCGTCGTGGTGGTCCAGATTGACCTTGCCGATCCCCCTCGGCACGCGGAATTCCTCAGGGTCATGACCCGTGACCCGGCCGAGCACCTGGGGCGCCTGGGGGCCGAGCACGTACCGGGATGGCAGCTCCATGGCGACGACGTTTACACCTACGAGACCGAGGTCTCGCAACTTGCGTAGCGAACGCCTGGCCACGGCCCGGCTCATCCCGAGCAGGTGCTGGTAGGCGCAGGTGGCTACCGGCTGGGCCTTGGCGATGAAGCCGAGACCGACCAGCTCGCGGGGTGTCACGCGAGCGCGACCCGGGTCGCGGCGCTTGGTACGGTTTGGCGACGCGATCATCGGTCGCCACCTCCAGCAGAAACCGGGGTTCGCCAACCGGGAGACGTCGGACGATCACTTGTCCGTACGCGCCGGCTCAGGCCCGAGAGGCGCTCCTTCGGCCGTGGCACGAGTGTCAGGATGACGGGTGTGCCAGGCTGCAGGCTGCGCGTGCGGTCCAGGGTTCCGACGACGACAGCAGGACGCTTACTGCTCGGCCCACGTTCCCGGTCGGCGCTCCCCGCGGCCGCGGTGGGTATCTGAAGGTTTCGGACTGGAACCGGCGCTGTCATGCGACTACCACCAGGCGTGAACCCCGAAGCCCCGGGTGCCGACCTTCTCGTACCAGCGGGCTGCCTCGCGCACTGACGCGAGCGCCTCTTCGAAGGTCGACGTGAGCTCCCAGACAAACTCGTTTCTCTTGTTGTCCCAGGTCCCGTTCCAGCCGGCGCCTTTCGGCTTGGGGTTGTCGTGCTGGTGCTCGGCCTCGAGCCGATCAGCCGTTTCGCGCAGGTCCGTCGCGAAGGTGGCCGCCTCATCGGAGGTCATGTCCTTATACATGCGCTCCGCGAGTGCGTTCTCACCCAGCGCTTCGAGCTCGCGCGCTGCGACTTTGCCCCGAAGCGAGCAGCAGGTCCCGAACATCCCGACCGGGAAGTTCTCCGTCCGAAAAGGGCATGGTGACTTGGGAGAATGAGTGAGCCCTTCGGGCACACGTCGTTTGGTGCGTGCACCGCACGCAGTTGGAAGACAGTCGAGTCCCATATGGTTTGGCGTTAAGAGTTAGGCTGCGGACCGAGCCGTAGCACTCTCGCTGCCGCCATCTTCGCCCTGAGCCATCAGGTTCCACCGCGCCGTCTCTTCGGCCGGCCGCAGCGCCGGCCAAGCTCTCTTGCCTCGCGGACACGGAGCAGCGGTCCGCGATGAGTCTGTGTCGGGTGATGCACGCCCTGCTGCCAAGGGTCGCCGACTGCGTTTCGTACTCCACGCCGGTCATGGCCACCTCTTCTCCAGCGGTGAGACGAGAGTGCGCCCGCACGCGCACCGGATGTAGTGGTGCGTCCCCCCGCAACTGCAGGGAGAGAATGCGCTACCTTCAACCGTCTGCCCGCAGGAGCACGCATATGCGCCACGGGTTTGCACCGGGTGTCCGCCGCTGCAGTACATGACTTCAGCGTCGAGCGTCCGGCGCATGCGTACGGCGCGCGTCAACGCGAGCACCGCGTCAATGAGCAAGGTGAGCGGGATGAGGCAGATGGCCACGAGCGCAACTACCAGACGAAGCGCCAGCGGCCCCGGGACCAGGGCTACTCCTCGCAGGAGCACCCGCGTCATGGCAGCACCAGTGGCGGCCGAGATGATCGGCCGCGACGGGCGCTCTTTCGCGGAGTCGGCGACAACGGCGAGGTGTACTCTTCGTCGCCATCCGACCTCGGGGAACAGGTCAGCGATGGGCAGGCCGCGACGAGCTGCTGGACCGGAACGCCGAACTGGCCCTGACGGAACTCTTCGCGATCCTGGTCGCTCATCCGGCAGGCGCGCTTGCGAGCCTCCTCGTACGGCACGTCCAGGGTGCGGACGATCTCGGCCCGTCCGCTGACGAAGTCGCCGAGCAGCGCATGCCGGGGTGGCAGCCGACCGAGCCGCTCGAGAAGTTCCCGCCTCTCGGCTTCGGGCGTCAGGAGCTTGTCCGGGTGTTCCGGGTCGATCTTCCGTCCGGTGATCGGCAGCAGGGGCACCAGGTGCTTGATGTCCTCGGCCCCGGGCCTGAAGGCGATGTGCACTGAAATGTTGGCCATCAGGGACCGCACCAGGGTCGGGGACACCTCGGAGACCTGGGCGAGGGTTTGGTTCGCCAGCACCAAGTTCACGCCATGATGTCTGGCCTGGGCCAGGCACCGCTCAAGATCTGGGGCGCCGCCACCGCGAACGAGTTCCTGCCACTCGTCGCAGAATACAGCTACGTGGTGCGCGCCCGGCGGTCGCGCGAAGATTGCTCCGACGATTCTGGACAGCAACAGCGATCCCATGAAGCGGGCCAAGGGCAAAAACCCCTGCGGACAGCCGCCCAGGCTCACGACTGATAGGGGCGCTTCGAGCAGGTCCGCGCCGCTGATGGACGAGTCGGCGCAAAGCGTAGCCCTCACCGGCGGGATGAGCAGCAGCCACTCGAGCCGCGCCCTGACAGCATCCTTCGCGGCTTGCGGCTCCTCGGGCAGGATGTTGACGAGGTAGTTCCTGGACTCCGCGAGCGGCACCTTCGCCGCGAACGTCGCCGCGTAGCTGGGCTCCTGTACCAGGCGCAACACATCGAGCAGACTCCCGCCGGCGCTGATGCCGGCCAGACAGAGGGCGGTAATGATCGAGGTCATGCGTCCGCCCCAATTGCCGTCAGTCAGATCAGCCAACAGCGTCGCGACGATGTGAGCCTGCACCTCGGCCAAGACGTGGGGGATCGGGTGCAGTGGCGAAAGCTTCACGCTGTACCGACCAAAAGGCCTGATCACCACGATGCGGCTAGGCTCAAGCTGCGGGCATCGTTCCAGGAGTGAGGGGAGGAAACGCTCGACGAGGTCATCAGCTCCGTCCCCATGCTGGTCCAGCCACACCACCCCTATCTCGGGAGTCCGGGTCAACAGCATCAGCGTGATGGCATGGAGAAGAGCCGACTTGCCCCAGCCCGTGGTGCCCGTGAGCAGCCAGTGCCGCAGTACCGTGGAGAGCGGAAGCGGCAGCTTCTCCCACTCCCCGTTGCGTCTGACCCAGCCGATCGGAAAGTCCTCGCGTGTCGAGCTCATCGCGTCACCGGAAGAGTCCGAGATCGTCGCCGTGGGCCGGCTGTCGGGGGGACGCTTCAGGAGGTTCCTCATTGCGCTCGGGTTCGAGCAGGGGCACTGGCGAGCGCAGCGACGGTCGGACGGGGCGCTGCTCCTTGCGGGGCAGCGAGACGATTCTTGCGATCACGAGCAGGACGAACCCCAAGACGAACACCACACCGCTGACTGCAAGCACTTTTCCGAAGCCCGAAGTCGGCGCTACACCGACGATGGCCGCGCGGAGGCTGGCCGAGAACGGCGGAAAGAAAAGCACCAAGCAGGCGAGACCCACCGTGACCAGGAGGGCTCGCCCGGCCGCCTGTTTGCCGCCGACCATCAGGCCGATGCCAGCGAGCGGCAATGCGAGCCAGAGAAGCGGCGTGAAGAGCAGGTGAAGGGGCAGTCCCACGAGCGCCGCCATGACCAAGGCGCTTCCAGCGACTGCGAGTTTCCGACCGCCGGCTGGTTTCACGGTTCCACCTCGCGCGATGGCCTTTCAGTGTTGCTCAGCCGAGCATGGGCAGAAGGGAGCGAAGGAGACGTTGTCGGGATCGGTGAATATCTGCCTCCAGACCAGCTGCAGGTGCTCGGTGCTGGCGCCGTTCCTCTTGCCCGTCAGCGACAGCCGCCCCTTCTTGGTGACCACCATGCCCCGCGTCTCGGACAGCCCGCACCAGACGACCCGTATACCGCGATTATCCAGCCGAACCGGAAGAGGCCCCTTCGGGATCTTCCCTGACCTGATGGCTTCGCGTAGCCACGTTTCCTGTGTCTCGTCTGCGTCAGACCGGATACGGCACTGGCATCTGCCGCCAGGGACGCAGCCGTTGGCATGGAGCTGGTCCAGGCCCCTCTTCACCGACAGGAAGATCGGCGACACCTTCGTCTCGACCGCTCCCTTGCGGTACTCGCCTACTACTCTCGCCAGCAACTCGCGCCGGCTCTCGTCCAGCGCGTCGCGGCCTTCCATCACGCGGTTCGTCATCGGGATCTCGAACGACGTGATGGGCATGGGCTCCATGGCGGTCGATTGGTTCCCGGTGCTCATGACAAACACCTTCGACCCCTTGCGCGCGTTGGGGATCGCCAGCGCTGCCTCCACCAGACCGCGGAACAGGCGCTGCTCCGTGTCCTCCAACATGGAGTCCGAGTGATCGAGAATGATCACCTCGTGTGTAGGCGGGACCACGGGCATGGGCTGCGACACCCACCAGTACCCGCCGCCAACGAGGGTGCCGAGAATCGCCAGCGTAACCACCGCAGCCTTCGCGCCCACGACCGACCTCCTCTTGCTACGACACCTTGCCGCGGTAGCGCCCCTCGAGCTCGGCCAGCCCTGCGTGGTAGCCGTCCCTGACCGCCTGCCTCGCGCCGCGCACCAAGCTCTCCACCTGCTTGGCCTGGTGCTCCCGCTGGAACACGTGCTCCCGGAAGTCGGTGATGACCTTCTCCAGCTTCGTGACCTCGCCCTGGCGGCAGGCCAGTTCCGCTTCCGAGGCCCTGAGGTAGGCCAGACGGGTGGAGTACGCCTTGTTCGCCTGCTCCCACTCTGCCTGCTTCCGGCGCAGGCCCCGCCCGATCCAGTCGAGGAGGAGCACCACCGCGATCTCCAGGATCGCGAGACCTATGGCCATCATCAGGGAAACGGTCGTTCGAGCCCCCGTGAACCGGATGAGGAGCAGCGCGACACCGAAGAGCAGGCCGGCGACGAGCCCCATCCAATGAAAGCCCGTCCCAGACGTGAACGTGCCCACCAGACTCCACGCGATGAGAAGCCCGGCCATGGTGCCGGCGACCACCGAGAAGAACCACCCTTGGCGGGCATCGCCCGCGTCGAGGAAGAAGAAGTCATGGAGGGTGGGGGCCACGGTCAGGGCAATGAGGAAGGAGCCGAAGGCGAACATGAGCCACGGCACCATCGGCCGCGCCAGCAGCTCGCCCAGCTCGGCCAGGGCGTCGCGACGCTTGCGCACCTCCTCCTGCGGCGCCTTGACGCGCTCCCGTGCCTCGGGCAATTCCTCCTTGGCCCGAGCCCACTCCTCCTCGCGGATCTGGTCGTGGCGGCTCGAGGCGGAGTCGAAGACCTCCGCCCCCTTCTCCCGGGCCATGGCCTCGGCGTGGTCCTCAGCTGCACTGAGCTTGGTCTCGTCGCCCCTGGGGTCGCCGGCCGTCAGCGCCAGCCTGCGCCCGTGCTCGAAGATGTCCGTCTGGAACACCAGGATGGCGTCAGCGCTTGAGCCCATGACGCTGGTGGCTCCAGCCCCACTCGCGGGAGCCGGCGCACTCGCCGGGCTGTTGCCGCCGTTGTTGTTGGCGTTCGAGCTCCTCCTCTTGTGCATTCCCAGGTTGAACATGGTGCCCTCTCCATCTCGAGTGCAAACCGGACCGGTGCGGCGCACCGCGCGCCACTCCTAGCGCCCGGTCTTGCTGGCTGTCAGCGCCCCCCAGAAGCCGCTGACAGGCGCGGAACCATCAATCCACCCTTCCAACCCGCTGCCGCGCCGCCTTCACCAGAACAATCGTCGAATCTGCTTCTTGTGTAACCTCTCGCCAAGAAAATGCCGCAAAATAGCGTAACCCTTGACAATACCCAAGTATTGTGGTATCCTATTCTATTGGGTTATACTTCCCAACGGGAAACGATTCATACTGAAGAAGAGAAGGAAACCACTCGCCATGACCTGACCCAGAACCACCAGCGCCAATATCGGTTGTCGTCGGACGCCCACACGACGCGCACGAGCAGGGAGGCGTCGCAACGATGGCAACCAAAGACACGGTGGCAGCCAGCCTGTCTCCACATGACAGACGGCGATACGCACGATTCCTGAGCGCGACTGGCGACCCTGAGACCGCGGCTGACCTCGTTCAGAGAGGCCACGTCCGGGTTCTCCGAGTGATCCAACGAGACCCTCAGATCACCGCCGGAGCCGGCTTGTACTGTCAGGTCGACACCTGGATCATCCAGGACTGGTGGCGGAGCCAGTACCACTCACCGCACCTTCTGTCACTGGACGCCGAGGACGAACACGGCAACACCCTCGACCCGCCCGACCCCAGTCCATCACCGGAAAGGCGTCTCGAAAACGCAGGATTGCTTGCCGCGATCTACCAGATCGCTCGCACCCCCGTTCAACGCGCGGTGCTCGACAACTGGGATGAGGACGCCGAGGCCGTCGCCTCACAGCTCGGAACCACGGCGAAGTACATCCGCAAGACCAGGTACGAGCTCCGCGAGAAGTTCCGTGCCCACCCCGTTCTGCAGCCGTACATGCGCAGGGCCGCATAGGTCACTCATAGGTTTGCTCTTCGACCGCTCACCAGCGATGGCGAGAGGCCGAGAATCCAAGGCTACGAGTTCATCACGCTTGACGTCCGAACTGGCCAGCCCGATCATGGGCGCCGGGGACGATGATCACGTGACGCCCGACCAACGTCCAAAGGGGGATACCCCCCTACGTCGAAAGCCGGCACCGGCACAGGTGCGCCCGCTTGCGGAGACTCGTCTCCGTGCAAGTGGCGCGCGGGATGAGTCTCATTGGAGACTGACATGCCGCGCGATGATGGCAATACCACCTCCGACGACGCCGACCTTCTCCGTCAAGCTCAGCTGGCACACCGTCATGCGAAGGACGCCTATGACGAGGCGGATCGCAAGGCGGCCCCGGTTCTTGCCGCGGCCCAGCAGCTCTGGGACGCGCAGTTGGAAGCTGATTTCGGGCCAGACTCACGCTTGCAGGGCGACGACTCTGAGGATTGATTGGTAGACCACCAGTCATCTCAGTCCCAGCACGACCTGTCTTCAATCGAAGACAGGTCTCTTGTTGTTGCGCGCAAGAAGGAGTGGTGTCGGGCGGAAAACCAACGCAGAATGCAACTCGGACTATGCGGCAGACTGCCCATGAGGAAGAAGGTGGACCCTTGGCAAGAATGGAGGGTCCATCCTCGCGGCACCCCGGTCCTCGTCGACGGCAAGGCCTCATCCCTTGAGAAAGCCTACCTCAAGCTAAGTCCTGCCGACTCCCCTGCGAAGACCCCTGAAGATATCCGAAGAGCAATTCGCCCCGGCCACGCCGTTGTCGTCTCGAGCGCCGTCGTAACAGTCCAGAAACGCGCTTGGCTCTGTCGTCTCCACGGCTTGAAGCACCTTGGCGAGCTGAGCATTCCCGCCGTCGCGAAGGCCGGTCCCTCCGACAACAAGCAAGAACGAATCTGTCAGACTTTTGAGTTGCGCTCATTGGCCATCGAGGACAAGGAGAACCCTGAACTCCTGGCGTATGACGGAGATCTCGGTGACAGATACCGTCGTGGTATTAGAGCGGAGCTAGAGAAACTACTCCGCGGTGACTACCAGGATCCCGATGCGCCGCCGCCTGGTAGCATAGTTCGCTGTACCACGCCGCTTAGCAGTTTCGATGCATTCGTGGTCACAAGCTGCAGAGTCTGGAACCGTACTCGTGACGCCAGGAAGGCAGAATCGAATCCTGTCCTGACATGCCAGCTGATTGACTTTGCGAAGGAGCACGAACAATCTCCCCGCATCCTCGTTCCCTTGCGCAAGGAGGACGGGTGCGAACTCGCTGACCCTCCGGCGAGCATCGCAATCATCCTGGTGCGGCCAGTTCCGCGTGCATATCTCAGCAGGATTGGTATGGCTGAGGAGCACGTCCCAAAGGTTAGAGCCAGTATTCTTGACTTGGCGGCGAGGTTTTGATGGCTCACGACGACGCCGACCTTCTCCGTCAAGCTCAGCTGGCACACCGTCATGCGAAGGACGCCTATGACGAGGCGGATCGCAAGGCGGCCCCGGTTCTTGCCGCGGCCCAGCAGCTCTGGGACGCGCAGTGGGAGGCTGACTTCGGGCCGGATTCGGGTCCGAACGACGGGGGCACTGGTGGCTCCGATCCGGGCGGCGGTCCCGGTTCGGGCGCTCCTGGCGTCAGTCAGACCACGATCGCTGCCAAAGTGACACTCGGCTTTGTCGCTCTTGGTGTCGCAATTGGCGGTATCGTACTGTTGCTACACTCCCGCGCCGGTGTGGACTCACACGTCCGCGTACCGCTAAGCGGTAGCGGGGTGGCTTCCCCTCAGACTGAAGGCGGCGCGGCCGAGAATGCCTCGCCGCACCCATGTTCACTCTTGTCTAATACCATCGCCATCAAGGGATGTTTCATTGATGAAGGCGACCGCCTTCGGAATTCCAACTACGGCGGGTCCGTCAGAGCATACGAACAGGCTATAGCGGTACCAAAGTACGATGGTACAGGCCTCGGACTCACCGTGCGTGCTGACGACGGGACACCTATACCTGAGAAACTTCAAAGCGATTGGTTGACATTGGATGCCCTACAGAAGTTGGCTTCACTCTATTCGGAGCATGAGGTCTATGACAAGGCACTCACACTCCATCTTCAGGCTGGCGAGATACAGACTCGATTTCTTCTGACAGGAAGAACACCACCGCTTCGCCCCGTTGATGCCATCGACTGCTACGCCAGATTCGCATTGATTCATAAGGTTCGCGGCGCCAAGGAATCGTTGGACACGTCAGACGGCTGCGTGGCTTTCTCGCCTGCACCGGGCGGGTGGTCACCGAAACACTGCGAGCGTGCGCGTATCCATGAGGAACTCGGAGACGATACCGCTGCTCTCGCCTGGTACTCCGCGTGTGTGGGTCAGGATTACGCCACCTCAGCCGAGACGAGAACCCAGGAAGAGGCCAAGTGGCGGGCTAGCAGGTGGTGGCACCTTGCGCCAAGGGCTGCCACCGTGGCGAGTGCAAAGGCAAGCATCGCTGCGATTCTGGGCCGTCTTAGAGCCGAAGGTCGCGCCTTGCTCAGCGATGGTTTTGCGCTGTGGAGTTCCAAGAGTAACTCGGGAGTTTGGCATCTCTACATCCTGCCACTAGTCTGGGATTGGCAGTACCCTGGTTGCCTCACCACCTCGGGCAAGCCTATGGAAGCCGCGGCGAAAGCTTGGGATATTAAGAACTACTCAATAGACGAGCCGATACCGCATGGTGTTCTTTCCTATTCGATGCGCGTAGCAGGCTTGTACATTCCTGTGTCTGCGAAGGCGCGACAGCGAGTGAAGTCCACTGTCAAGTTCGACCAACCGATTACGAACGAACCGCGTTGCATGGTGAGAGAACTAAACAGCCCATTCTGTCTCTCCCCAGACGGGGTGCTGGAATCCGAGGAAAAGTGCCGCTAGCCGCCCGCCGCCAAGCCTCGGGTCCGGAGCTGTCCCTACCCGTTCACTGTCGAAGTCGAGTATAGCGGGGTCGTCATGGCCTTCGGCTCCCGAGACTACTTCAAGGCAACGTGCGCATAGCATGGATATGGCGCTGAAATCCATCACAAGGCCCAAGCAATACATGGAGAGGCAAGAGCGTGCCGACCAAGAAGGCATTGGTCATCGCAGTTGAAGACTATCAAGATCCGCACATCAAGCCCGTGACCTTCGCCAAGGCCGACGCAGAGGCTTTCGCTGCAGTCCTTGAGTCGCACGGGCTTGAGAAGCGCGATATCTGGCCCCTGATCAACCAGGGAGCGACTCAGGGCATCCTCCGCTCTAAGTTGCGCTTGTTCACAGCCAGCCTCGACCCAGAGGATACCGCTTTCGTCTTCTACGCCGGTCATGGATTCGCTGACCAGAACAAGAATTACCTCACCTGCCACGATTCCCAGGTGCCGGATCTAGTAGGGACCAGCATCTCCATGCAGTCGGTATTCGATGGGTTGAGAAAATCGGCCGCCAAACATGTCATTATGTTCTTCGATTCCTGTCATAGCGGACTTGTGCTCGACGAATCAATGCGTGGCATCTACTCCGATCTTTCGGAAGAGGAACTCGACGATTTCTTCTCTGAGTCCAAGAGCCGCTTGTGCTTCACGGCTTGCAGGAGTGACGAAGTTTCCCGGTCGAACGCGACGCTTGGCCACGGCATTTGGACCTACCACCTCATCGAGGCCTTCGCCGCGAATGCGCCCGAAGCAACGGAGAAGGCCTCGCTAATCACGCCGACTTCACTTCAGAACTACCTCTCCTCGAGCGTCAAGCGGACTCTGAGGCGCCTCTACACGACCCCAGTCATACAGACCCCGTGGCTGGCTGGCGGGTTGAGTCGGGATTTCGTGATTGCAGACGTGTCGCCGATCCTCGAGGAGCGCAGACGAGTTGCTGCTCCACGCGTACGCCACCTGACCAGGGCGCTCTTCAAGCACGAGGTCATCGCGACGGTGAAGTCGCTCCGCGGCTTTCGCAAGGGAGTGCATCACGTCCCACAGTACGCATCCTCTTCGGCTCATGGTTTCATACATTCCATAGCCGAGGACGAGCTTCGGGAGGATGTGGACGAGGTGTTCCGAGCGCTGAGGACGCACTTCAAGTTCAAGCGCAAGGATCTCACTCTGTCACCTCCGGAGGACGGAGGCGCCTCGATTCTGACCCCTGACTTCGACTACCACGTCAGCGTGCGTCTCGACGAAGATGATCTATCACAGGTCGTCTGGTGCCGCGAAGTGAGCAATGTCCGCGCGCCTGATGTCATTGAGAGCGACTCATTCAACGACGTGTTCGACGACAAGTTCGACACCATCGAGCTTCGCTTCGATGGCGTGGTGGACATTGAGGAGTTGATCACGCGAATGGAGGACGTACTGCCCGATGATGTTTCCCTGGACTACGGCACCGATGACTCCTATTGCGAGCTGGTACCCGAACACGCATCCTACCGGATACGCATTGAATCGAAGACACTCTCCGTTGTCCGTGATCACCGCACGTCACCGCGCCAGCTACTGCTTGACTTCCAGGGTTTCCAGAAGCTGCTGTCCGGTCGCGAGCTGATGAAGGCTCTGCCCTGGGGTAAGGCGAAGGGAGCAAGCTAGCCGTCATCAAGCCCATCAAGCCAGCTTGACACCCTCAGCCGCCTGATCGATGCTCAATGGTGAGGGGACACGTCGATACAGGCGTGCGCGGCCGCGCTCCCGACGGCTGAGTTGCCAACTAGGTCGTTCCACTCGTGGGGAGAGAATGGCAGCTACAAAGAAGAAGGGCGCTACCGGAGGCCGTGTCAAGGAACCGTGTCCTCAACCACCGCCGCCGCCGGAGCCCGACTATCGCGATCTCCCGCACCCCCAACCGCCTGACGGGGAGACGAGTGTTCCAGAACCCGAGCCGCCTGACCCTGGCTCACCGGTCGCTCCTTTTGGAGGTGGTTGGGGAGGTGGCGGAGGGGTACCCAAGTAGCCCAGCGCAACGCACGCTCCGCAAACACGAATCGGACTGCAATGAAGGACGTCACGTCCACGTCATTTGGCTTGGTGATTGCCTACTTCCTGCCGGGTCTTGCCGGCGCAGCGGCCCTGTGTGTCGTCTTCTGGTCGCCGAAGGTTGGCGCTACGGTTAGCGCCTTCGGCAAGGCTCCGTCGACCATTGGGCTCTTCTTGATGGCCAGCGCAGGAGTCTTGACATTGGGCGTGTTACTCGGAGGACTGCGAGGTTTGTTCTATGAAGAGGTCGCGCCGCGTTGTCTTGGTGCGCGCCGCACAGGCCGAAGCGTCCGTTTTTTCCGGCGCTTCCTCACCATGACCTCGGAATCACCCCCGAGCATCAGCTCCGACGAGTTCCGCAGTCTTGGAATCGACGAGGCGAAGTTGGCCGCCTATCGTGCAGCTGTCGATGAGCACTTCAGGTATCACCAATTCTGGGGATCGGTATCCGTCGTGCTCGCGCCGTTCACGTGTTGGTTTGTGGCAACCGACCCGGCCGGCATGTCGTGTCTCTCACGAATACTCGTATCAGTTTTCGCTGCGTTCCTGTGGTGGCTGACGGTCGCGGCAGCATTCACTGAGCTCGCGCTTTTTGTCTGGCGCGCGAAGGCCATCCTCGCTGAGAAGACAAGTCTGGTCTAGAGAGCGCACGCGCGCACCGGCCCGGCCCCGCGCCCCCCATCCAATTCGATTCGGTCGGAATCCACGATGGCAAACTCAGGCAACAGAGGCGAGGATACAATCGGAGGAGGGTGGCCAGGTGGCGGCGGGCGCGAGACTCGATCCTTGCGAAAGAAGCCGCCGAAAAAGAAGGCCCAGAAACGCAAAGAGAGCAAGAGGAAGCTCGCGAAGAAGCGTCCAAATGGGCGGAAGGCCAAGAAACAGCCCTAAAGGGGGCGCAGTCCTGTAGCACAAAACCGCCCAGCCAATGAAGGCCACAGGGGTTCCTGTCGCGGTGATTGCTGTCTGCACGCGCGTCGAAACTGGACCAAACGTACCGACCGACGAGGGGAAGTGGCGCCAGCGCGCGGGGAGGTGCTGCTGGTCATGCAGAGGACTGCCGGCTCGCAGACGTGGTACCTCCGCGCCCAGGAAGGGCCGCCAATTGCCATACGTTACGAGTAGTGGCACTATACTGCGAGTGGTTGACTTCGTGCTGTCAGAATATACTGGACATTAGTTCAGTTGCACGGTACCCTCACCGACAGAGGTAGGTGACCCATGTCGCCTGACCCCGACATCATACTTCGCCTCACCGACCCAGCGTTGTTGCCATCGCAACGCCGTCCAGCGCTGCACCAGTTCGCCCTCGCCAACGGCTGGCGCCCGAGTGATGAGGTGGAGGAGTACTACGACACCGCAACGATCGCCAACGGGCACCTAATCGTCGAGCACGGCCTCGCCAACACGGCCGTGATTACTTTCCTCAAGGCCACGCATCCCTTTGCTCAGCTTCCGCGACTCGATCAGCTCCGCTTGCTGTCTTTCTCCTACAACCATCTAGTTGATTGGCACTTGTTCCCGTCCCTCAACGGATTGACGAGCCTCTACAACCGCACAGATCCTCCGAAGCCCATTTTCATCCCAGTCGAGCGACAGCCCGATTGTTGGCGTGCTGAGGCCTTCGAGCGCCTTCTTGCCGAGCGGCCGACACCCAACCTCCGTGCTCTCGACGACGCCCTCATCGCCACCATCTCGGCCTGGAAACGAGTTCTCGGGGCCGAGCTAGGACAAGCGCTGTCGCGTGAACAAATCTCCTCCCTCTTCAACAGCCTAATCCTCGTCCGAGCGTTAGAGGACCACCGCCGTCGACAGCAGCCCAACGCCGGTCGAATACTGCCAGAAACCTGGTCAACCTCCCCGACACCGCCTACGAGCCTCCGAAGCTGCCTCCTGCTGGCGCTCCGGGCTCTCGAGGTCCCCGACCCACCTCAAAGCCTCCTGGACGCGTCGACCCTGGCCGTCTTTGATTCGCTCGACCGCGGAACGGTCAACAATCTACTGCTTGATTTCTACACCAATCGGTTTGCACAACAGTATCCCTACGATTTCTCGCTCATTTCCAAACATGCCCTAAGTCGGATCTACGAGCACTACATCTCCATGCTCAAGGAGTCTGACTCCAAGCAGGCCAGTTTCTTTTCCGATCTTCCCGACGAGATTGCCAACCGAGAGCTCGGCGGAATCTACACTCCCCACTACATCGCGCGCTTCTTTGCCAGGTTTCTGAAGGAGAACCTGACACCGCCGCTGTTCCGCAGCCTCAAACTGGCCGACCCGGCGTGCGG
>JBAZOP010000064.1 GCA_041648665.1 bacterium
CTCCTGGGATGCCTTGCTGAAGAATATGAGCGATCCCCAGAACCCCACGCCCATCAGCACCGCGAGGAGCCAGTATTTGCCTGTGCCCGGGAGCGCGAGTTTCGAGAAACTCCTCTTCTTTATGTTGAGGAAGATGAAGTAGAGGACGTAGGGGATCCAGGCGGCCGAGAATATGATGACCCAGGCGATGACACCCGAAGTGAGCTGGCCCAGGCCGAACTGTTCGGTGGCGATCTTTTGAACCGTCGGGTTCGCCCAGATATAGCTCACTCCCTGCGCCACCGATCCCGCGCCTGCGATGATCGCGAGCACTACGCCCAGCACGAGTTTTCCCGGCTCTATCTTCTTTGTCCTGCCTTCGGCCTCCTGCGCGCCCGCCTTGTTCCTGTCGCGAGCCACGCCGGCGGCCGTGCCCAGGCAGACTGCGAGCACGAAGATCGCGATGCCGATCAGCTGGGCGTAGCTGTAAGGAGTCCCCATGACCCCCTTGTGCCAGAGTATGGGTATCAGCGCCGAGCCGGCGGTGCCCATCGATATGTTTATGACGAACGCGAGCCCGATGCCGATGTAGCGGAAGGAGAGGGCGAAGGCGATCTGCCCCAGGCCGAATGCTATTCCGCCGGCCACCATTGCGGTGAGGATGTCGGGGGGGAGGGCCTTCACGACGCTCATGACGTCATGGCCCATAAGGAGGATGCTGAGCCAGGGGAGTATTAGAAAACCCCAGAAGGAGAAGGCGAACCACGTATTCTCCTCCTCCCATCGGACCATGTACTTCATCGGAGTTGCGAATGAACCGTTGATGACGCCTGCGATCAAGACCAGCGCAAGAGCGATGATGACGATTTGCATATTGAGTTCCTCCTTGGCACGATGTATAAAATAATCACTATGAAAAAGCGAGCCATTTTGATCTCAGCGGTTGCCGCGTTTTTTTTCATGACAACAGAAGCCGCAGCTCAGGTCGGCTTCAATCCGGAGTATCTGGGCAATGCGGCCGGCGCTCCCAGGTCGGGTTTCTGTCTCAAGTTTTTCACCAGCTATTTCTACCAGAACGGCATCTCGGCCCACGATATCGAGACTGCGTTCGAGCCCCAGCTCTTCATCCCCGGCTTCACGGGCGACATAAAACGCGACCAGATCCAGTTCATAGCCCACTTGCCGGTCGGCTACCGCAGGGAGATGACCGCTGCCGGGACCGTGGAGTCGGTCACCGGCATAGGCACGCTCACGGTGAACGTGGAGCACTTCTGGCATCTCATCGACGAGGAGGATATGCAGCTCTGGTTCGATAACGCCATAACCTCCGGCTATCCTACTGCCACGGACCACGAGGGTGTGAGCACCGGCGGTGGGCTTGCGCCCTTCACGCGCATAGGCGGGAACTCATTTTCGATCGGCTGGTTCACCGAGTCTTTCTTCAGGTACAAGAAGTGGCTTTTCTCCGTCAATCCGGTCTCGGTGGCCTGGGCGTTCGAGGATGATCAGACAAACTCCCGCGACGGACTCAATATCTCTGTTATGAACAGCTCGGTAGGCTACCAGTTTTTCAAGAAGGCGGCGCTGGGTGTGAACTTCGGCTTGCAGCTCGGCAGGGTGGCCGGCTCGTACGGCCCTGCGGGCGCCGCTGCCCCGTATGTGCTACGGGCCTATGCGGGTCCGGCCGCGAATATCAGCCTGCCCAAGGATTCGAGCCTGCAGATAGGCGGGGTGATCGACTTCGCTACGAAGAGGGAATCCAAGGGCTACGGCATTTTCACCGCGCTCTGGCATGAGTTTTAGTCCCTACATGTAGTACTTCCACACAAGATAACCGAAGAGCAGGGCCACGGCGACCATGAGCATGCGGCGCACGAATGCGTCGCCGCGTCTGATCGCCATGCGGCTCCCCGCATATCCGCCCGCGATGTTGGCTAGGGCCATGGCGATGCCGATCTTGTAGTTCACGTTTCCGGAATACGCGAACGCGACGAAGGCGCCGACGTTCGAGGCGAGATTGAAGGTCTTGGCAGTGGCCGAGGCGTTGAGGAGCGTGATGTGCGAGAAGAGGACAAGGGCGACGATGAGGAATGTTCCTGTGCCGGGTCCGAAGAATCCGTCGTAGAGTCCAACGATGGAGCATGCCCCGATCGTGGGCATCCAGAGCCTTGTTCCGTGCGGCTGGTGGATGCCCACGGGGTGGAGGATCGATTTCGACATGAACATGAGGATCGCCGCAGGGGGCAGCGCCACGACCAACGCCTTGCCCAGAGCGGACGGCGGAATTATGAGCGCGAGTTTTGCGCCGAGCACCGAGGCTGCGAGCGAGAAGGGGACGCCGATCGCGGCGATCTTCCAGAGCACCTTGGCGTGACGGTGAAAATTGGCGAGTGCAACCGCGGTGCCGCTCATGGACTGGAGCTTGTTCGTGCCCAGGGCGATGTGCGGCGGGACCCCGGCGGCGAGCAGTGCGGGCAGCGAGATCAGCCCGCCGCCGCCGGCGATGGAATCGATGAGGCCGGCAGCGAAGGCGGCCGCGGACAGGAATGCGATGGTCAGCGCCATTTTTGTTTTATATGGAGATTCGGATCAGGTGACAACGAATATCAGTCAGGATACCGGCGTCATCGGTATCATGACCGGCTCGCGCCTTACTGGAACTTCGACCGGCGGCTCGATGTAGAGCAGCGAGTTCTCGAAGATCTCGGGGTCATCGGGGGCCATCAGCTCCTGCCAGTCGTCCCACTCGTCGTAAAAGGTCTGGGTGGCAATCAGGGCAATGCCTATGCCCATCGCGATCACTCCGAGGGGCAGAGAAGCCGGCGTTATCAGGAGGCAGCCCGCGGTCATGAATATGGCGCTGGCCATGCCGAGTGAACCGGATATCATCATGTGCCTGCTCGCCTCGTAGGAGAGGGTGTCGTCGCTGGCGCCGTTATAAGCCATGATGGCGTTCGGAATGAACTGGATAACGCCGCCTGCCACGCCCAGCCCCCTCATCGGCCAGAGTATCCTGGCCGGTATCACCATGGCGTTTGCCGAGAGGACATCGGTGCCGGCCTTAATGCCCGCCAGATTGCCCAAGCGTGCGGTGTTGGCCGCGCGGCTCACGAGGTAGTAGTTGTAGTAGCTGTAGGCCGCGCCCTGGCCTATGTCCACGGCGCCGTCGCCGAGCGCGGAGAATCGCGCTGATTCAGGGTCGTCGATAAAGTGATCGATCTCGATGCCGACCTTGATGCTGCCGCTGATCGCCTGGAGCGCGAACGAGGCGTAGGAGATTCGCTTTCCTACGTCGAACGCCTTGAAGGCCTGCATCTGTCTTGCCTCGTGCGCTGCTGCGTCGCCGGCGTCCAGGGCCTTCTGCGCCGACTTTATGTGATTGAATCCCTTTGAGTAGAATTTCTGCACCCCTATGAACGACAGTGTGTTTGCGGTGTCGCTGCCTATGACCGCGGCCTCGGAGGGCGCGCAGCCCTGGCCTGCGACGCAGTCCGCTATGGCGGCGCTGTTTCCAATGATGCGCGCCCCGTTTGCGGATATCATGATGCGGGACATGAGCCTTCCCTGGGCCGCGCCCGATGTGCGCAGCGCCTCCGCCTCCTCCTTGCTGAGGTCGGCATGGCGGTACTTCGCAGGGATGAACATACGCTTGAGCATCTTGGTCGAGATGTTCTGCGGCCTGTAGATCATGGTCATCGTGTCGTTGAAGAGCTCGTCGTTCGGATTGACAGCGAATCTTGAGGAATAGGTGCGGTACATCATGTTCGCGCGCGGCACGAATGCAGTAGCAAACATGGGCCTCCACAGCGCCTGCTTTGCGGTCTTGTGGACGAGCCACGCGCGGCTGCCCGAACTTGTTTCGGATTTTTCTTCCGTCGGATCCGGCGGCTCGTCGACGATCGAGTCTATGACAGGTATTACCTCGTCAGCGGGGTTCGCCTGGACGCACTCCTCAGCGTCCTCGTCGTAGTAACCGGGGACCGTGGGCAGGGCGCCGTATCCCGCGGGCAGCATCTTGAATGGCTCGTTTTCCATCTCACCCTTATCGTTCGGTAATTAAAAAGGTTGCTTGATATTTTAGAGGATACCCTTGCCCCCTTGCTTCCAGTTCGGAGGCGGGGTGGAGGGTTGCTCATGCCGGGGACGTTGTCGCCGCCGATCTTCACTTGGTCGGATGGAAATAGGCATTTGTATAATTGGCACGTTGAGTTTCGTTCGCTGCGCCGGTATATTGAGTCCATGCATCTTCTGTTCTACGCTGCGGTCACTGCCTCCCTCATGCTCATCGCATTTGCGGCGGCGATGCTGGGCATCGGCGGCGGCACGCTCTTCACGCCGTTGCAGATCTTCTTCGGCATCGAGATGCACGAGGCGGCCGCCACCAGCCTCTTCCTCAGCGCCATGCTGGGCCTCTGCGCCACCTTCGTCTATCACAGGGCGGGCAAGATCGACTGGGCCCTGGCGCTTGTGATGGGAGGCACGGCGGCGGCAGGCGGTTTTGCCGGGGGGTATCTCGCTGCATTCTTCTCCGACTTCACGCTGGTGATCATACTCGCGGCGTCGCTTGTCATTGCGGGCGCTGGCATGCTGCATCCCGGGCTCGGTCTCCATCAGCGCATATGCGGCGGGGAAGGGCGGCACCTCTGGAGGAGAAGGACATTTTTCGAGGATGAATACACCGTGAACCTGGCGGTCGTGCTCCCGCTCGCGTTTGTCGCGGGCTTTGCAGCCGGGCTGGTGGGCATCGGAGGGGGAGTGATAAACGTGCCGATCCTGGTGCTGCTCTCCGGCGTGCCCATAGACGTCGCAGTCGCGACCAGCAGCATGATCGTCGGCTTCACCGCCATCTTCGGATTTGCTGGCCATCTCGTCTCAGGGCAGTTGAACTGGACGATGATCTTCATATTCTCCATCGGCGTCGTGCCCGGCGCGTGGCTCGGCGCACGCACAATGCTGCGCCTGGACAAGAGGAGGCTGAGGCTCGGTTTTGGGATCCTCATGTTCTTCATAGCGATCGTGCTCATCCTGAGACAACTCTTCGCAGGTCATAATTAATATATAAATCAATAGGATATAGACGTTACTCCCCTGCGATCCCTGCGGCTGATTTTATTTCTTGCCCACGGCCGCATTTCAGTAATAAGAGTCGTATAAACAGCCTGGAGGTGTTTATGCGCAAAATCCTTTTGATCTTCACAGCTCTTTTGCTTGCGGCCTGCAGCCATAATGACGGAGCGGGGATGCAGTTCGACACGAATCCTGATGTCGGAAAGGCGCGGAGCCAGTTCGGCAACCTCGACGTCTTTGTGCCCGGAGCCGTGAGCCCGGATTCTTTCAGCCGGCGCATCTCCGTGGACAGGGACATGTTCATGACCGTGTATCTCAAATTTTATGATGATTTCGAGCTCGCATACGAATGCGACGGCACCGAGCTGCTGGATGGCGACACTTTTGAGACCATATTCGCCTTCACGCAGGACGCCGGTCTTCTGGAGATGCAATCGGCAATCGATGAGGAATGCATTGGAAGCGTGCCGTGGACGATATCCTTCAAAATCGTGGGCGGCGCCTCCAATGAGTTCGATTTCATGCAGTGCGGGCGTTCCATCAACGAGTTGCACGAGATCGTAGATGACATGGTCGTCTATCTGCAGCAGGTGGCGGAAGAGGAGATGCAGGATTGCAACAGCGGCTCCTATGCCTACGAAGAGGAGGTCGAGGAGTGAGGGGCTGCATCTTTTGCGCTCTCGTGCTATAATATCCTCAGGAGGCTGAGGCCATGGAAAAAAAGCGAAACATGAGTTATTTCCTCGGCGTGCCGAGGATGGGGATGAAGCTCAGGCATGACGTGCCGTACGGCGAGCAGGAGCGGGACATGCACGAAAGGGTGAAGAAGATAGATGACAATTGGGAGAAGTGGAAGGACGAGAGGGCGAAGAAAAAGAGGATGGGATAGATCCGGGTGGCGCAGATCGAACAGGGGCCGTCGTGATGACACGACGGCCTTTTTATTTTTTCACTTGTGGGCCGTCGCCGGCCTGGTCCTGGCTGCCGGCCGGCCGGGGGCAAAGCCCCAGGTGCGCACTTCGCCCGTGTCCACATGGATGAAGCCGCGATTTTTGTAAGAGCCTACGCCCCCCTGCTTCAGGGAATGCGCGAAATTTCTCAGCGCTATCTTCGACACCCCCGGCACCTCGATGTCCGCTGCGCGGCCCTCCATGTGCAGGCTTCGCTTTGCGACCCTGCGTCCCTTCTTTCGCATGAGGGCGTTTCTCTCAGGGCTGCGGTACTCCGAGATGATCTTCACCTCGTTCGACTTGAAGCGGTCCTCGACGGCGTCGAGTATCTCGATGAGCTTCGGGTCGATGTCGTGATTTTCGCCGGTGAGCCTGCATCGGAAGAAGAGGGAGATCTCTTCGAATGCGTCCTCGTTGTACCTTCCATCCTCATCCCTGTATTTGAATTGTGTGCGTTCGTTCCTGGACTGGTTGTAGAGCGTGACCGTGCCGTCGCCGCGGAGGTGTCTGGGGATGTCTGAGGCTTGCGAGGCGCTGCAGAGGCCGACCGCCAATGAACAGGCGAGGGAGATAGTCGCGATTCCTCTCCATGTCGTCGGGAATCCCATCGAGGCTTAAATTATAGTGACGAGACGCAACTGTCAATCAGTTCTGGGCCGTTTCGTCGATCTCTTCGCCGAGCCTTGTCGGCGTGGTCTCCTGCAGCCTGCAGTTGAAGTCGTCGACGACCATCCTGAGCGAATGCACTTCGCTTTCGCCGCACTTGACCGGCTCGTCTACGTAGAATGCCTTGAAGTTGCGAGAGACGACAGGGGTGAAGACACCCGGCGCCACCACTACGACGTTATCGTCTGCATCGTCGTCCGCGACATCGTCGTCTTGCTCAGCATCGTCATCCTCTGCGACGACCTCCTCGTCCTGCTCGTCCGCCTCTTCGTCCGCCACCTCTTCCTCATCCTCGACCTCGGCCGTCTCTTCGCTGTCATCCGTCGTCTCGCAGATCTCCACGCCGGCCTTCTCGAAGTGGGCGGTTATCGTGCAGGGAGGGTATGTCGTCGGGACAACCTTTGCCATGTTTGCCACAGAGTGCCTGGCCAGGATCTGCTGCGAGGAGACGATATTTATGGGCGCTTCCTCGCTCGCGGAGACAGTGAAGGTCATGTCGCCCGAGCCGCAATCGACGCCGCGGCCGTCGTTGCCTTCATCCGTGAACGAGATGTTCACGCTGCTGACGATGACGGCGTCGGCAAAGTCCTCGGCGCTCTTGTTCGAGTTTTTTTGTATCTCGAATCCATCGGTGGGGTATATCTTGAACGAGGAGCCGGCCACGCACTCCGCATTCGGCAGCGGCTCATCATTGAGCTCCCAGAGGGCATCCACGAGCTCGATCTTCGATATGACCGCGCCTGTCGCGGCGATGTCGGGGTTTGCGTCGGAGTTGATGCGCGAGTCGCTGCAGCCGGCCAGCGCTGCCGCAGTCATTGCGGCGATCAATGCTGCGAAAATCGTCTTCTTCATAATGGTCTCCTTTTGGGGCGGTTGTCTCCGCCGCTGAACTTCGAGTCCTGTATCGGCCTGCGCCTTGAAAAGTTGCTAGATTTTTTTTGCAAAAATATAAGTTTAAAAGAGCGCAAAAATCGGCGGTCGATCGAAAAAAACAGGGCAACTTTTTCCAACCCGCGCCGAAATCAACGGGACCCGGGCCGATAGGCCTTGACTGGAGGGTCTTCGGGGCTTAAGCATGCACCCCCGCTTTTCAGGCCGAATCGCCCCGCAGGGGCCATATGGATAAAGGAAGGGATCAAAAGATGAATGCACGGTATCTCAGGGAAGTGCCTCTCGGTGAAGTCCTAAGGCCCGGGCAGGTGATCGCAGCGATGACCAACCGCTCCAAGAAGGCGGCCATCGAGGATCTGGTGGATATCCTCTATAAAGAGAAGTTGATACCGAATAAGGCGGAGGCCCTGGCGCGCATCATGGAGAGGGAGGAGTTGTGTCCCACGACCCTGGGCGCCGGCGTGGCGATCCCGCATGCGAGACTCGAAGTCGGTGAGACGCCGGCGATCGCTGTGGGTCGGCATCCTACAGGGATCGATTTCGGGGCCCCGGAATCGGATCCGGTACATCTCATAGTGCTCGTGATATGGCAGCCGGAGCAGACGGGACTCTTCAACCGCCTCTTCGCCGGGCTGGTCTCCAAGCTCGCGGACGAGAAATTCAGGACGCAGCTGATGGCTGCGAAAGACGCTGGTTCGATAGCGAAGCTGTTGGCGGACGTGAAGGTGGACATGCTCACGGGCCGCGCGACCAAGTGCGAGGCCGACATGCTGATTGCGCTGCAGTGCCTCGAGACGAAGAGGAGGGCGAAGGCAAAGGGGCTGGACAAACAGATAGATCTCGCCCGCGCCGAGCTCTCCGGGAGCATGCTCTCGCGGTTCGACCGCCTCATGGAGCACTTCGGCGAGGCGCTTGTGGAGGCGCCGGACGGCGTGTGCCGCGGCTGCAGCATGCAGCTCTCCAGCGGATTCGCTTCGGAGATGCTGAGAAACCCCGAGACCGTCTATGTGTGCGAGCGCTGCGGCCGTTTCCTCATTCATCACATAGGATAGCGCCCTGTGTCATTTTTTACTCTCTAACCCATTGGTATTATTGGATAAATTTACTCATTTTTTCCGAGCAACTTTTTTTGAGTAGTGTCGATACCTTTTATGGAAGGTGTAAAAGGGAGGGGTTATGTCCAAACGTCTGATCATCATCATCTGTGTCCTCATGTCTCTCGCCGGCTGCTCTGCGTTCGACAGCGACAACACGCCGTACGTCGGGTTCTCGCCTGATCTGATCCCGGCGATCCCCGGCGGGGAAGTCGGCATTTACAGCGGTTACTACGCAGGTGCGATGACGCTCGATTCCAATTCGTGCGCCGGCGTTTCAGACGCGGTGGGCGATGCGATCGAACTTGCGATCAACGTGGTGCACAGCGCCAACATTCTCAATATCGCATTCGCGGATGAGACTGCGGCCTCAGGCGAGCTCACAGGCACGGGCGCGGTATTCATGTTGCAGACCGGTTCGACCAAGCATGTCTATTACCTCGACTTCGCTGTCGAGGATGCGGTGGCTGGGAGCTGCGAGGTCATAGAGGCGGCGGAGGACGGATCCTTTGGCGAGCCCTGCGCCAGCTATACGATCTCTCTTGAAGAGGGCGAGAAGCCTGCTGAGGAAGAGGCCTCCACCGAAGAGGCTCTATAGGCAAGACACCTGTAACAGGTCTTTACACGGCCTTTTCCCTAGAGGGAAAAGGCCGTTTTTTTATGCGCTTATCCGTTGGATCGCATTGACTTTGTAAAAGCTTCACAATAAGTTGCTGATTTGCGGTATAATTTAAGAGAGGTGACACGTGAAGCGCATAAAGACTCTGTCTGCGGCCCTCGCGATAATAATTTTATCGGCGTTTCTGGGCAGGGAAGCGGCGGGCTCTCAGGTGATCTCAGGAAAGATAACCGACCTCACCAAGGCCAACGTGGTATTCACCGGCAAGTGTGTGTCAGCCGAACCCATGGTCAAGAAGCTGGGCGAGAAGGGGCAGATCCTGGTCACCAAGTATACGTTTGAAGTCGAGGAGGTCATCAAGGGGAGCGCGCCCTCTCCGTTCTCCTTCGTCCATCTGGGAGGGTCGCGCGCGGCCGCCATGAAGCTCAAACTGCCCTATGTGGCGGGCATGCCGGTCTTCGAGGCAGGCAAGAAGTACACGGTCTTTCTCTCCAGTGAGACCTCATTAGGTCTCAGGGGCGTGATCAGCCTCGGCTGCGGCAAGTTCAACTTCGTCGAGGGGGCTGACGGCAAGGTTCAGGTGGTGAACGACTACGGCAATAAGTCGCTCTTCACCGGGCTCCCCTCCACGGCAAAGGTCGGCAAGGCGCTCTCGGTGGGCGGCGTCGCGGCCGGCGCCCAGGGCGGCCCCATGGATTACAAGAACTTCGTCAACATGGTCAAAGAGCTGGAAGGGAGGGAATGACCCATGCCTCTTCGCAGCATAGCAATCGCGTTTGTCGCGGCGGCCGTTTCCCTTTTCAGCTCGATTGCCTGCGCAGGGGGTCCATTTATCGTGGATGAGGCCGCCACCGGCACGGCGCTCCAGTGGCAGGACAAGACTCTCAAGTGGTGCCCTGATCCGGGCGATCTCGCGTCGACGGTGTTGCACGACACTGCCGTGCAATGGATTACCGAGGCGTTCGGCAAATGGACTGCAGTGCAGCTGCACAACTCATCCAATACCCTCGTGGACACTGCTGCGATCAGTGTCGCACTGGATACCGGCTGTCCGACCGAAGAGATCAACGTGGATAATTATCTGGATTACTATAACGGCGACGAGGGTCCCTCAGTCGTGATCTTTGACGAGACGGGGGACATCATAGCGGAGTTCTCGGGCGAAGAGAACAGGGAGTTCGTGGTCGGACTCTCGCAGCCTCTTGCTGCAGACTCGACCGGAAAATACATCACCAAGGGAATAGCGATCTTCAACGGGCTCTTGCTCGCCTCGGACAATACGGTCCTTGGCACTGATCTCACGACCAAGTCCGCGTATTTCAAGGCCACCGTGATACACGAGCTGGGGCATCTGCTCAACCTCGACCACAGCCAGAGCAACTATGAGGATATCAAGACCTGCGAACGGGGCCAGGCCTGCGACTACTCGCAATATATCCCCACGATGTACCCGGAGCTGATAAGCACCTCGCAGGGCGAGCTGAACCGCGACGATCAGGTGACCTTGTCGTGGATCTATCCGACCGCGGATTTTCAGAGTCAGTTTTGCGTGATAACCGGGAAGATACTCGACGGCGACGGCAATCCCCTCCAGGGCGTGCACGTCACGGCCACCAGGTCTGCAGACAGCCCGACCCCGTATGTCGAGGCGCGCTCCTTTGTCAGCGGCGCGATGTATCCCGCATGCGAGGGGGACAGCCGCTATTATCTCTACGGGATAGTCCCCGGACGGGCATACAAGGTCTACTATGAGCCGATAGGCGAGGATTTCACAGGCGCGTCCGGCTTTGAGCCTCTGGATAATCCGCCTTCCGGATTCGACGCGGGCGACATACTCGGGTCCGACGATGCGACCACGGTGAGCTGCAGCGAGGGGGGGCAGATTATAGAGATGCCCGACGTGACCATAGACACCTCCAATCCGTGCGGAAGCAGCGGCGGCAGCACCGACACGACATCCAGCAGCTCCAAAGTCTCCTGCAGCCTGTCGCGCGATCTGTCGGCTGATTCCGCCTTTGGATCGGCTGCGATGCTGTGCATGCTTGCGTCGGCGGTCCTTATCGCAGGCCGTCTTGCCGCAAATCGTAAACCATCGGGAAAGGTTTCATGAGAAGGAAGACGCGTCGCATCTCCGTCGGCAGGATCGCGATCGGCGACGGCGCCTCGGTGTCGGTCCAGTCGATGACGAATACCAGGACCTCCGACGCTGCGGCGACCGCGGCCCAGATCGAGAGGTTGGCCGCTGCCGGCTGTGAGATCGCGAGGGTCGCGGTCCCTGACGAGGACGCGGCCCGTGCGCTTCGCGAAATCAAATCCAGGATATCGATCCCCCTCGTCGCGGATATACACTTCGACCACAGGCTGGCGATGGCCGCGATCGAGGCGGGCGTGGACGGCCTTCGGATAAATCCGGGCAACATAGGTTCTCCGGAGCGCGTGGCAGCAGTGGCGGACGCGGCCAGGGCGCGCCGCATACCAATACGCGTCGGCGTGAATGCCGGCTCCCTTGAGAAGGAACTGCTCAAAAAATACGGACACCCCACGCCTGAGGCATTGGTCGAGTCCGCCCTGGGCCACGTGAGGCTCTTGGAAAAGATCGATTTCAGGGACATCAAGATTTCGGCAAAGGCATCCAACGTCGCGGACACGATCGCGACCTACAGGCTCCTCTCCGAGAAGGTCGATTACCCGCTGCACCTCGGTGTCACGGAGGCAGGGACGCTTTTCACCGGCGCGATCAAGTCTGCCATGGGCATCGGCGCGCTCCTCTCTCAGGGGATAGGCGACACGATCAGGGTCTCTCTCACAGCCGACCCGGTGAAAGAGGTGATGGCCGGCTTCGAGATACTGGCGAACCTGGGGCTCAGGGAGAGGCCGTATCCCGAGGTCATCTCATGTCCGACCTGCGGCAGGGCCCAGATCGACGTGCAGGCCCTCGCAGAAGAGGTCGAGGAGCGGGTTGCCGCCATCAGGGCGCCGCTCAAAATCGCCGTGATGGGCTGCATCGTCAACGGACCCGGGGAGGCGAAAGAGGCCGACGTGGGCATAGCCGGAGGCGACGGAAGGGGAGTGATCATCCGCGAAGGAAAGATTATGCGAACATGCCCGGAGGGGAATCTTGCCGATGAGCTCATGAAGGAGATTGAATCATTGATCAAGAGGCGCTAGGAAACAATCGATGCGATACTCACAGATACTGATACCGACGCTTCGCGAGGCGCCGGCGGACGCAGAGGTCGTGAGCCATAAGCTCATGGTCCGGGCGGGCTACATCAAGAAACTCGCTGCAGGCGTGTACACCTACATGCCGCTCTGCCTGCGCGTGCTTCGGAAGATCGAGCGCATAGTGCGCGAGGAGATGAACGCTTCCGGCGCGCAGGAACTTCTGCTGCCGATCGTCATGCCCGCCGAGCTCTGGATCGAGACCGGCCGCTGGCAGGTCTACGGAAAGGAGCTCCTGCGCTTCAAGGATAGGCACGATCGGGACTTCTGCATAGGGCCCACCCATGAGGAGGCGATCACCGACCTCCTGCGCGGCGTGGTCGATTCGTGGCGCGACCTTCCGAAGAACTGTTTCCAGATCCAGACCAAGTTCCGTGACGAGGTCAGGCCGCGGTTCGGGCTCATGCGCGGCCGCGAGTTCATAATGAAGGACGGCTATTCCTTTGACCGCGACGAGGAGTCGGCGAAGAAGTCCTACTGGAACATGTACGAGGCGTACAAGCGCATATTCTCGCGCTGCGGCCTCAAGTACAGGCCGGTGGAGGCGATGACAGGCACCATCGGCGGCTCCATGTCCCACGAGTTCCAGGTGCTCGCTGCCTCCGGCGAGGACGAAATCGTCGCCTGCGACAAGTGCGAATACGCCGCCAACGTGGAGAAGGCGGAATTGAAGCCGCCCGACCGGTCACAAGTCACAGATCGCCAGTCGCGCAAAGGCGAGTTCAAGAAGGTCTCCACTCCTGGCAAGAAGTCGGTCGAAGAGGTCTGCGAGTTCCTCAAGGTGGGACCCGAGCGACTCGTGAAGACGCTGATCTTCGATACCGATAAGGGGCCAGTGGCAGGTCTCGTGCGCGGAGACCATCACCTCAAGGAGTCCAAACTCAAGGAGGCCATCGGTGCGGAGTGGTGCAACCTTGCCGAGGAGCACACGGTCGTCGAGGCCACTGGCGCGCCATCCGGGTTCGCGGGTCCGGTGGGGCTCGGCATCCCGGTCTATGCGGATCATTCGGTCGCAGCGATGCATGATTTCGTCGTCGGAGCCAACGCGGGCGACGCGCATCTCACAGGGGTGAACCTCGGCGATTTCGAAGTCGCGAAGTTCGTGGACATCAGGCGTGCGGTCGCAGGCGACAACTGCCCGCGCTGCACCGGCATGCTTGAGGAGCATCGGGGCATCGAGGTCGGGCAGGTATTCTTCCTCGGGACAAAGTATTCAAAGCCGATGAAGGCCAACTATACCGACGAAGGCGGCGACGCGAAGGCTCTCGTGATGGGGTGCTACGGCATAGGCATCAGCAGGACCGCCGCTGCCGCCATCGAGCAGAACCACGACGACCGCGGCATCATCTGGCCGCTGCCGATCGCGCCGTTCCATGTCGAGGTCGTGCCGCTCTCGGCGGAGGGCGAGGTGGCGAAGGTCGCGGAGCGGATACACGACGACCTCGTTTCGCGCGGGGTCGAGGTGCTCATCGACGATCGCGACCTGCGCGCAGGGGTCAAGTTCACGGATGCGGACCTGATCGGCATCCCGTACCGCATAGTCGTCGGCGAGAAGGGGCTCAAGGACGGCGTGGTCGAGTTCAAGCTCCGCGGCTCAAGCGAGATGGACAAGCTCTCCCCGGCCGAGGCCGTGGATCGCATGGTCGAAATAATCGCAAGGGAAAAACCAGCCCGCGCATAAAACGGAGGTCTCTTTATGACGATGAAGCCTCGCTCCAACAAGGATAGGGTGATCGTTGCGTTGATCGCCGACCAGATGAAAGAGGCCGAGCGGATGGTGAAACTCCTCAAGGAGGACGTGCACACCTTCGAGGTCGGCGCACCCACGTACACTGCGCTCGGCCCGGATGTCATAAAGATGGTCCACGCGAACGGCTGCAGGGTCTTCCTCGATTTGAAATACCACGATATTCCGTCCACGATCTACAAGGCGGTTTATGCGGCCACGAAGCTGGAGGTCGAAGCGCTCAACGTTCACGCCTCGGGCGGCGAAGATATGCTGACGAGCACGGTGGAGGCGGCGCGCGAGGCCGCGGGCTCGAAGTCAAAGATGCCGACGCTGCTTGCGGTAACCGTGCTCACGAGCATGGAGTCGCTTGCCGACATCGGCGTGCAGTTCGAGGTGCGCGAACAGGTCGTGAGGCTCGCCAGGCTCACGCAGCACTGCGGCCTGCACGGCGTGATCGCCTCCCCGCTCGAGATATCCCCCATTCGCAAGGCCTGCGGCGAGAAGTTCTTGATCGTGACCACGGGTGTGCGTCCCCTGGGCAGCGCTGCGCAGGACCAGAGGCGCATCGCGTCGCCCGTCATGGCCATGGCTGCCGGCGCCGACTTCCTCGTCATCGGCCGCCCCGTGGTCCAGGCAAAGGACCCGCGCGCAGTCATACGTCAGATACTCAAAGAAATAGCCTGATAGCAAAATCGCACAGCCGAAGGGGTGGGGATTAGAGTACCCTGATCGGTGTCCTCGGTGCCCATTTTTTCTCCTCAATAATGATGCTGTAATTTTCAGGCCTGAATTAATCAATTAAATCAACAGGTTGAAAGTGGCTCCCAAATCCCGGGTTTGGCACCCTCTATGCATTTCTATTGTGCAGGGGAAAGCGGAGGGGGCCATGAAAGACAATATAAAGACGGTCTTAGATGACGACATGGAGCTGGATATAAGGGCCCATGAGGTCGCGAGCGCTTCAGAGGAAGCACATAAGCGTCTCCTCGACCTGCAGCTCAAGATGGCCGCGAGCTCCATCAACCACGAGTACGCCAGGCAAAAATTCGACGAGATAGCCGACCGGACCGAGCGCGAGGACCTGCTGGATTACATGGACGACTGCCACCGGGAGTATGGCGAGGCGCGCGCTCAGCTGGCCGCCTATGATCCTTACGCGCTCGCCGATTTCGAGGCGGATCTCATCAGGCAGAAACAGACGACGACCGCGCACTTCAACGCGTAGCCGCCTTAAAGAACCCTAACCCTCCTTTCTCAAGCAGGGGAACCGTCGCGAGACGGCTCCCCTGTGTCATTTCTGCCGGCATCGAATTCCTTGTAATCATCGCATTCAAAAGATAGAATTCGACATCCGGATGGGGGTCGATATGCCCGTAAAAGAGGAGCACTATCGCACGATATTCGAGCATGCGCCGCTCGGGATGCTCGTATATGACCAGCAGGGCAGGGTAATCGAATGCAATGATTCTATGATCAAGATACTCGGCTCTTCGCGCAAGGCGTTCATCGGATTTGATATTTTGTCCATGACGCAAGACGAGGCCGTGCTCAAGGCGGTAAAAGACGCGTTCGAAAAGGGAATGGGCTATTTCGAGGGGGAGTATCTGTCGATCACCGGGAAGAAACGCGCATATCTCAGGGCCATTTTCAAGAGGCTTGCGGATGAGGGGGGCGCGTCGTCAGGAGGGATCGCGATAATCGAGGACATCACCGAGAGGAAAAAAGTCGAGTGCGCCTTGGTTGAATCCGAGAACAAGTATCGACTGCTGGTCGAGAATGCGAATGAAGCCGTGGTCGTGGCGCAGGAGATGATAATCAGGTTCACCAATGCCAAGACGACTGAGATAACCGGCTACAGCGCGGAGGAGCTATGCGGCATGCCGTTCGAAAAGCTCATTCATCCGGATGACCTCCCGATGGTGGCGGAGCGTCACAAGAAAAGGATGGCTGGAGAGGCTGTGCCGAATTTCTATAACTTCAAAGTCGTCGACAAGGCCGGACGCGTGAAGGTGGTGGAGCTCAATGCCGTGGCGTTTGAATGGTCGGGAAAGCCTGCGACTCTGAATTTTCTGATGGACGTGACGGATCGCATGCGCGTTGAACGCGAGCTGGGGTTCAGCCATGAGAACCTGGCTCATCTCTTTTCTTCGGTGAAGGATTTCATATTCGTGATAGACAGGAAGGGCAGCATTATCGAGGTCAATGACGCCTTGTGCAAGAAACTCGGCTATTCGAAGGAAGGGATCGTCGGCAGGGAGATCATAGAGATATATCCGAAAATTCGCCGTAATGAGGTGAGCGGCATCATCGAGAGCATGCTCGCCGGCAAAGATATGGTCTGCAGCGTTCCTCTTCAGCGCAAGGATGGCGCGCTCCTAGAAGTCGACAGCAGATTCTATCAGGGCAGATGGAACGGGGAAAGCGCTGTGTTCGGCATATCGCATGATATGACCGAACGCATGAAAACCGAAGCAGAGTTCAGGAGGAACGAGGAGCGGTTCAGGGGGTTTTATCAAGCGATCACCGACGGGATGATGCATTCGGACGTTCACGGAAAGATAATCGACGTGAACGATGCGCTTGTCGGCATGCTGGGGTATGATCGGGATGAGCTCATCGGGAAAAACTCGATGGAGATCACCCCCGAGAGATGGCATGACCCGGAAAACCAGTTCGTTCACAGGACTGTCTTCAACAAAGGCAGGGGCGAGTTCGACAAGGAATACATCGTAAATGACGGCTCCATCATCCCTGTCAGAGTCCATTACTGGCTTGTGCGGGACGACAAGGGCGATCCCTCGGGGGTCTGGACGCTCATCCGCGACATGACGGAGAGGCGCGCAGCCGAGGAAGAGATGAACAATAGGATGGCGGAGATCGAGAAGCTCAACAAATTCATGATGGGCAGGGAGCTCAGGATCATCGATATGAAGAGGGAGATCAACGAGCTTCTCGCACGCCTGGGGGAGCAGGCCCGCTAC
>JBAZOP010000065.1 GCA_041648665.1 bacterium
TTGTGGTGCATCGTGGATGGTCACTGGTGATGCACCTCCGCGGCGTCGAGCACGGCCTTCCACGACTTGAAGAAGGTGATGACCGGCCCGAGTGCCAGCAGCGCGAGGATGATGGCGAGGACGAGCCAGAGCACGCCGACCTCGGAGATCATGGCTGCCCCCTCCAGTCGAGGCAGCCGAACGGCCGGACGACGAGATGGATCCACCGCGGCCGTTCGTGCAGCCAGCAGCGGAGCCAGGGCAGGCGGTGCTTGCAGCCGAAGCAGGTCATCGATACCTCCAGAAGAAGACCGCTCGCCAATAGAGCGGCGGGATGGTTCTGTTTTTGAATCCGTTGGAGGCAAAGAATGCCACCATGATAGTCGTGAAGACTATCAACGAGAGAACGCCGTACACGTCGCTACCCCACTCGAAGAACGATGTGTTCGTGACTAGCTCTGCAAGGCGAAGGATCCCGGTGAAGACGAGCGTGTAGATTCCCGCGGCGAACATACTCGCGCCCAAGACCTCTCGTGCCGAAGGGTGTTCGTCGTCGGTCATGCCGTGGCCCCCTGCTGCTTCGCGACCCACGCGACCCACGCATCGCGGTTCGCCCGTTCTGCCTTATGCAGTCTGCCGACGTGGTAGCGGCCGCAGATGAAACAATGCCAGATGCTGAACTCGTCGGCGGGCCGCTTCTGCTGAAGGCGTTTCATGGCGATGCCGGCCTGTTCTTTCGTCGCGTGCTTCCGGTGCCGCAGGCAGCAGACGAGGCGGCCGTTGTACTGGGATTCCCAGGACATCAGAGATCGCCCCCTTTCTGACGGCAAATCGCGCTATCAATAGCGATGAGCGTAAACCCCGCAGCGATTGCCAGAATCCCCATTGCAGCCATGCCATTTGGTGTAACGACGTTGTACAGCGTGTCGGCGTCCCACGGTGCGGCGTAAAAGGCGTCGCGGGTGAGTTGCGACCATACGACCGTCACGATGCCGCAGACCGTGATGAGGAATGCCGGCAGCGTTATGCTGCGATCTTCGACGAAGGCTGTCACGGCGCACACCTCGTGCAGAACCGCGGATCGAAGTACGGATCGCATACGTCGTGCAGCGTTTCGCAGGATATCGATTCGTTCCAGCATTTGTACTTACAGCCGTCGTCGATCCATTCGGGCCGTTCGTTTTGTTTTGCCTGGATGCCGTCGCTGTTGCCGGCGAGATACCCTGCTGCATACCCGAAGGCGGCGATGAGTATGCAGCCCATAGCGACGATCGAGAGGATCGTGATCTCGTTGGGAGTCATCGCACGCCCTCCAGCTCGAGTATGGCGAGCGTGATCGCATCGCTGGCCCGGGCGACGTCGGCGTGGGCCTGCTTCAGGCGCACGAACTGGCCGTCTGGCAGGGCGTTTGTTTCGCCGGCCTTGACGAGATCGACCTCGTGGTTGTCGAGGCGGGTGCGGATCTGGCGGAGGTCCGCGAGGATGGCGGAGGGGGTGGTCACGATGCCGCCTCCCGCACGGTGTACCGGCCGACCTTGACGATGCAGCCCCGCGGCTCGACGGGCTCGCAGATGGTGCGGTTGCATCCCTGGCACCGGACGGCCCGGTTCGCGTTCGCAGCGGCGAATGGGTTGCGGTGGCCGCACTCGCGGCAGATCCAGATCATGATGTGGTCACCTCGAGATACCGCACCGCCTTGCCATGTCCTTTGGCATACGCGATCTCCCGCTTCGTGCTCTCCCCGACATAGCCGCGAGGGTTGATCACGAAAATCTCATCGGCCATGTCGATTTTTCGTAAATGCATCTCGTCCAACATCGCTTTCGTTTCCGGCGTGAGGTCGATGCAATCGGCGTGACCGAATAGGCCGACGGAGATAACGATATTCCCTTTCAGCGTTAAATCTTGCTGCGCTTGTAAATATGCCGCCTTAAACCTCGTTGATCCGCACAAGGTTATTACTTTCATACCGCGCCCTCCGGCACCGGCCGCACTATCCACAGGCTCGCCCGTTCGTTCCACGGTTCGAGGGTGATGCCCGCCTGGTGCGGCGGCATCGTCGCGAGGGCCCGGAGGTGCCTGCCGGCAATGTGCTCCCGACAGCCGACGGCCCGTGCCAGCAGCGCGAGCATCGCGCCGATCGGCACGAGCGAGACCCGGAGCGCGTACTCGTGCCAGTCGAGCCACGCGCCGGGTATCGCGCCGACACAGTAGGACCCCGTGAGATCGGGCGGCAGCGCGAGCGGCGGGCCGAGGACCATGCAGAGGAGGCCGATGGCGATACACCAGAGGCCGGCGGCGAAGAGTGCCGGCTGCACGGCGAGGTCGAGGACGAGCCGCACTAGAACGCCCCCGGTGCGTTTGTGGTGCATGATCGATGTCGAGGTGCATCTGCACGACCTGAGTGCACCAGAATCGCACAGGCTTCGCCTGGTGGCATACTGGTGGTCAGGGCGATCCCCCCCCGAACATCTCGCGCTCGCGATCGGCCATCTCCTGGTAGGCGTCGAGCCTGAGCGACGTGAGCGTGCGGATCGCCTGCTCGAGATGCTTCGCCCGTATGTTCGCGGCATACCAGCGGCCGTCAGCATACGCGCGGTGGATGCGGGCGGGGTCGAGCACCGTGCCGTCGAGGGCGATGATAGAGCTCATACCGACCACCCCGGCGGCATGTCCTTGCCGCAGCCCCGGCATCGCCAGTGCGTGATGCGGTCGCTCGCCGGGCCGCATTCCCACACGGGCGCCCCGCAGTCAGGGCAGATCGGCACGCCGGCGTGGTACTGGAACGACCACCAGATTTGGTCGAGGACGTGGCTCATGGCAGCACCGCCACGATCACGACGGCGCAGAACGCAAACCCGACGACGAGGGTGAGCAGCATCTCGCGGTCGATAGGGGTCATGGGATCAGCCTCCCGCAATGCGGGCACCGTATGGGTGGGTTGCGCCGGTCGTGGATGGCCCACGCGAGATCGTTGGCGCGGAACTTGACGAACCACATGGCGTCCAGATAGATCCTGTTGATCCATTCGACGAGCGTCGGGGTCATGGAATCTCCGGGAGCTGCGTACTGTAGGGATCGAACCATGCCGGCGGGAGATTCGCGAGACAGGCGGAGCAGAGCTGGCGGTCGGCGGGGATCGGCGTGCCACAGGCCATGCAGGTCCCGGGTATGATGGGCGGGAGGGGGATCACGCTTCGGCCCCCTGCGGCCGGAGGTGCTTGTCGCCGTCGAAGATCACGCGGCGTTTGTACATGCCGATCCTGCGGCCGCACTGCGGGCAGCACCAGGTCGGCCACTGGATTTCCATCGGGAGGTCGCACCAGCGGCAGGGTGGGGCGGCGGTCATAGGTCGCCCCCTTTCGGCGTCCGCGGGTGGTGGTCGGGCTCCATGCCGACGATCAGGGTGATGACCGTCGCGGCTGCGCCGGTGATGCCCATGAGGAGGAGAAGGTTCTCCCAGTGCATCGGTGGTGGGGCCTCGAAGTCGCAGAACCCGCCCTGGCAGAACTCCTCGGCCCGTTCGAGGTCGATCTGCATCTGTTCTTCGAGGTGCGGCGCTGCGATGGCGAGCACGGCGATGCAGACGGCGAAGGAGAGGATGGCGGCGGTGGGGATCTTCATGGCGTGGCCCCCTGCCGTTCGACGAACGCCATCCACTTGACGGCGTTGACCTGCTGCTGTTTGTTCGGCCGGCCGACGTGCCACCAACCGCAGACCGGGCATTTGAACGCCTCGTAGATGTACGGCGGGTGGAGCCGGGTCATTTTTTCAGCGGCGTTGCGGGCGTCTCTCCAGAGCATGTAGTTGTGGTGCCGGAGGCAGGCGGCCTTCATCGCGGCAGTTTTCGCGGCTTGTTCTGGGTCTTCTTCGAGCGCCGTGCGGAACTGGCAGAGGCGGCGCTGGTTTTTCTTGTTCATGGCCGCACGCCCTCCAGTTCGAGGATCGCGAGCGTGATGGCGTCGCTGGCCTTCGCGATATCGCCGTGGGCCGCGTGGATGCGCCGGGCCTGCGGTTCGGGCAGCGCGTGGCCTTTGCCGGCCAGGACGAGATCGACCTCGTGGTTGGCGAGGCGCGTGCGGATGGCCCGGAGGTCCGCGAGGATAGTGGCGGGGGAGGTCACGATGCCGCCTCCCGCACGGTGTAGCGCCCGACCTTCACCGCGTACCAGCCCCGCGGGTTGGCGTCGCAGATGATGCGGCCGCACCCGCCGCACTTCACGGCCTGTTGTGACGAGATGTGGACGGGGTTCGCGTGGCCACAGTCCCGGCAGCGCCAGATCATGGTGACGCCTCCCGTGGTGCGACGCGCCAGACGTGCGTGCCGCGGCTCCAGAGTTCGACGTCGTACTCGGCGCACCCTCGCGAGAGATCGGTGAGATAGTGGCCGACCTCGACGGAACTGAGCCCGGCGTCTTTGGCGAGGTGCTTCGTTTTGTAGAACGCGGCCCGGCCACCCTTCGCGTTCTCCGCGATGTGGTTCAGGAGGATCTGTCGCCGGCGGCGGATGGCCTCGATGCGTTCGGGGGATGGCCGGGACATCAGACGCCTCCACCGTTGTTCATCAGATTTGGGTGCAGGGAGTTATGGGAGTTCGGTGAGTCCATTTTCCCCCATAGCCAGTTTCTATACCCTAGGGTCTGGATCACACATTGGGGTAAGCGTAACTCCCTAGACTCCCTAACTCCCCGGTTTTGTACATAGTCTACTTGTCTTAACGCAACCATACTTTAATTCCCTCCATCATTTTTGACAACCTTCTCATATTCGATAACCCTCCACGTCACGGCATGGTGCTGGGTCTCCCCCTTCACCAACATGTAGCCACACGGGAACCGGACCCCGGCCTTCTTCGCGAGGGCCCTCCCCATCTTCCGTGGAAACGATGCCGTTCCGATCTTCACGTTCGCCAGATCGTCGGGCAGCGTCGCGAACATATCCGACGGCTTGACGTGGACCTTGTCGCCGATCGATGACTGGGCCATCGCGTCTTTCTCAGAGAGTTGCAGAAACGTCGTGATCTCCGACACCGTCACGGAAGCATCCTGCCACTTTGCGAACCACGTTTGCAGAAACCCCTCCCATGCCTCGGTGTCGACATCCCCTTGTTCGTACATCTCCTCGCTATTGGCGAGGAACCCCGGCACTTGGGCGTACTCGAGGATGCCCGCGAGCATCTTCGCCCACTCCTCGAAACTGCCGACCAGCGGCTCTTTCTTCGCTTTCGGCCGCCCGGCCAGCATCCATGACTTCACGATGGTCAGGACCGCGGCGACGATCCGCCCGCGTTCGGCACGGACCCACTCGCGGAGATCGGGGTGCTTGAAGTTCTCACGCTGCCAGGGGCGGGCCATCTTCGCATCCATCCGTACCCAGTAGCACCGCCGCGGTAGGTCGCCGCCGAGCTGGATGTTGTTGCCCGTCACGAGCCACACCGAATGGTGCGGCAGCGTCACCTCGCGGGACTGCCCGAGGATCCTGCCCTGGTAGAACGTCGCCGTCAGGAGCGACGCGAGCGCCGGGGCGTACAACTTCCCCTCGACATTATCCACCGTCACCACGAGGCGACCGGCGACGAGCATACTGATGATGCGCTTGTTCCACTCCTCGTCATCCTTCGGCGAGGAGATCATCGCAGCCGGTCGGCCCGTGGCGACGATCGAGATCACTTCAGCGAGCAGCGACGCGCCGGTGCCCGCCTGCGGCTTGTCGAAAAGGATCATCGGCACCGGCCCTTTGATAAGCGGACGAATGATCGCCGTGATCATCGCGGCGAGCGTGTTCGCCCTGCCGGCATCATCAGCGAACGGAAAGTCCTCGATGATCTCGTGCAGCAGGGCCACGGCCTCGCGGAGGTCCGCGACACTCGGGGCGTCCGGCACGGGCGCCACGGCGAAGGCCGGCTCGGGTGCATAGTAGAACTTCGATTCCGGATCGTACCCGACCGGCGTGATCTTCCGATCCACCTCGCGGATCGTCGGTGTCTCGATAATACCCGCGAGCGTCGGCAGCGACCATGTGCCGAGGGCGATCAAGTCCCGCACGACCGCGAGCGGCGGCATCGTCACCAGTTCTTTCGGGGCCGACTTACCGTTCGAGCCAACCATGCGAACCTCGACCCAGTTCGCGCAGCGGTCCAACACACCGCGGACTGCCGACTCGGTCATGATGCGCACGATGGGCAACCCTTCCTCGGTGCGGTCGATCCTGACAATATCGCCAGATCGCACGAAGAGCTCGGGGGGCTCGTTCGCCGCCATCATGCACTCGAGGGCCGTCGCTGTCATCTCGCGGAGCCGGGCGCCGGTAACGCTGATCACTGGTAGGTTCGCGGCCAGTTTGATTTGCTTGCGCCGCTCTTCCCGTTCGTCCGACTCCGCCTTGAGCGCGGCCATCTCTTTCTGGTATCGCTCATCCGAGATGTCGTTGAGCCCTTCGCCGGTTATCCCGCTGATCTTCGTGCGAAGTTTCGCGAGACCGTTCTTCTCGAAGTCGTGTCTCTCACGTTCGACTAACGGCTCTTCATATTGCTCCTGAACATACCGAAAGACATCATCAGGTATGGGGAACCGCTCGCCTTGGCATACGCGCTCAATGAACGGGAAGACTGTCTTCTCACGGTCGTCGAGCTTCCCAGCTGCCGCCTTCGCCCGGAGGTTACAGTACACCGAAGCGTAAAAGGTGGCTATTGCAGACACGACCATCTCCTCTCATCGGCCATCGCTGATCTCCATGCGGATCAGAGCCTTCATCGTCTGCAACTCGCGCAGGATGTGGGCGTTCTGCCGCATCACGAACTCGATCTTCTCTTCAAGCGGCGCATCCCCGCGCCATTCGAGGGCCGTCTGAAACCCATGCTTCGTCTGGGCCATCAGCACAACCTCCGCAGCGAAGCGTGAAAATCTTGAAGCACAATACCCATCGCAACCGACGTATTGAGACACCGCACGTAGCAGGCGGATGATTGTGGGATTCTCACAAACGCTTTTGCGTACTCGACGAACTCTCGTGGAATGCCCGTATTTTCATGGCCGGTGATAAAAACTGGGTTTATAGGATACTTCATCGCGCCAACGTTGCGAGCATAATCGTTGTTCTCGATAACAACTAGATTAAATCCGTTATCAACAAGGAACTCACACACCTCTTTGTAAGTGTCAAAACGATGGTACAAAAGGTGTTTATCAGCGCCTTGGGCCCCGGACTTGTCAATACCACCGACTAGGAATACGTTATTAATGCCGAACGCTTCGGCTGTCCTAAGTATAACGCCTTCGTTGACCTCATACTTCAAATGACCTAGAACGACACCGGATTTCATCAGCACAACCTCCGCTGCGCCTTATCCTCGGTTGCGGCGCTATCTCTTGCAGACGTATGGGTTTTCCAACTGAGCGCCGGCTGATAGTGATCGCACGCCGCTTGGAGCGTAAACGTGCAGGTGTGCCAACCGACTGTATCGGGATGGATGCAGCGCCTATCTCCTTGCTGCCAGTGACAATCCCGTGTCACGCGAACGCCTCCAGCCGCATCTCTCCGCGCCGCGTCATCGGCACGACAACCATCGGGTACGCATCGGGCGACGGCACGAACGCACGGCAGTACGCGAGAACCGAGGTCGAGCCCTTCGGCCGGCCGCGCCGTACCCACCCTCGGCGATCCTTCATCGCCCGCAAAGCCTCGATGGAGAACCCGAACAGGCACACGCGGTCGTTCCGGGCGCGGCAGATCGGCAGCACCCCGCGGCTCACCTTCACCTTCACCGTCCGCTTCGGGTGCGCGATATCGAACCGCTCCACCGTCTCGACCACCTCGCGGCGCTCCATGTGGGCGCAGCGGTTGCACAGCGCGCCGGGAATCTTCCGGGTCACGCTACACCCCCTTCGATGGCCGCGATCGCTTCGAAGATCGGGAAGACCTGCTGCGGGACGACGGCGTTGCCGAGGCAGACAAGGCGGTCCACTCTGGCGGGAACCCCATCAGCCACTCGCCCCACCCTTCGCGGCAACTCCTCCGGGTGTCAGGGTCGCACTCGTTCGGGCAGATGGCATATTTTCGTCGCATCGCACAGCGGCAGCGGCCCGATCGTCCGTGCTCGCAGGTCACGTCGCAGAACGTGGCGAACGGCACGGAGTAGGTGATACCGTTTCGCCGCCGCTTGTTCGCGGCGATCGCGAGGGCCGCCGCACGCTCACGCCCTGCCGGACAGGAGCACGGGCCGGTATCGCCCGACAGCGCCTCGAACTCGCCGGTATCGCCGCACTCCCGGCAGCGGACGGTATGGCCGTGGTTATCGATGCACATCAGCAGAACACCCCCGCGGCGATAACAACGAGCCAGAGGATTGCCGATAGCGTCTCCCAAAGTGTATATCGTTCCGGTCTTTTCATACCGAGAACGCCCTGTATGCCGACGACGATCAACGAGAGTGTGAGCCAGATGAGAAACGCCTTCGTAACCAGGTCCCAATTAAAAGAGATCACCATTCAGCCCACCGCCTGCTTTCCCGTCCGCCATTCCGTCGAGCCGCAGAACGGGCAGGCCGTCGTACTCGAGGGGTCGAGCGGCCGCCACAGGCGACCACACTTCCGGCAATGCAGGGCCAGCGGCTTCTCGTGCTGCTGCATCAGGCCGCCTCCTCTTTCCACTTGAAGACGCACACCTCGTAGGCGTCGCACGCTCGTCGCTCTTTACCGCCCCAGAAACAATACGTGCATTTATCAGGCCCGGTCGGGTGGTAGGTCTTCTTGAAGATCGCGTCGCCACATGGGTACTGCTCGCCCTCGACGCCCGTAAGCAACCAGTCTCCGGGGTAGCCCACGATCGTACCTTCACGAGTGCGGATCTCGGTCTTCTCGGTCAGCCGCACCGCTTCGATGTCGATGGGCTGCTTTCTGAATTTCGACATCACCCCACCTCCACGAACATCGCCGGTGGGATGCCGTGCTTGGTGATGGCGAAGTAGCACACTTCGCGCCGCATCTGCCGGAGCGCCGCCTGCCAGTTCTCCTCGGTGATCTGCCCGTTATACCACGCTTCCACGCGGTCGCGAATCCACACGTCGCAGGTGCGCTCCGATTCGAGCGGGTGCCACGGCGACCGCTGACGGAGGCCGGCGATCATAGCGGCCCCTCTTTTTTATTGCGAATCGTCGCCATGCGTTTGAACGTCCCGGCGCGGATGGATTCTTGCAACTGTTCGAGGCCAAGAATAACACCAGAAATAAAATCGGTAGACTCACCCCTCGCACGGTCGCGATCCCTAACTTCAGTGAGGTCTGCAATGCGCTCGGCGAGGTGCTGTTTCAGCATATCCATCTCTGTAATAACCATTCACACCACCGCCCTGCCGCCGACGATGGCCGCCACCTCGTCTCGATTGCCGTGATACGGCGCGTCCTGCGCCAGCGGGCAGCACCGCATCGAGCCGGGCCGTTTGCCGGTCACCTCGCAGAGCTGCACCATGCGGTGCGAGCGGATGTGCTGCGCGAGGCCGATGCGCGAGCACGGCAGGCACACGCAGCGCCAGGCGTGCGGCTCATCGGTGGCGGTATAGGGCCGGGGCATCACGGATCACTCTCCGGATCGTCCTCGCTCTCAATGCGCGGCGCAATTAGGAATTGATACTCCGCGCCCTCGAAAGGTTTCCACGTGAAGATCGCCGGATGATCATTACCGAGCTGTACGGTGACTGGCTGGCCCGTCACACACTTCGCGAAATCCCGAAGGGAGTCAAGTGAAAACTTCGACCGCGCCATACACTTGTGATTGACTTTACCACCAAGATCCGCCTTGAATGATGATTTATCTCCCTTGGCGATTGCGAAGACCGGGCCGCCACACTCAACGGTCTTGAGAACGATGCCGTCCGAGAACACAGCAGCCATCACACACGCCCGATGGAATGCAGACCCGTCGATTACCGCATCGGTCGTGAGCTCGATCGTTGGTTGCGAAGGATCCCTTCTGATGCTGTTCGGATCCAACTCTTCGATATCAATCGCGAATCCGTTGCCAGATATGAGGAGCCGCTTACCTTCAACACCGAGGGCGATGTAGCCCTTCCACAACGATTCGCGGTAAAGCGCTTCGACGATCTCTTTTACTTTGTTGACATCGAGGCCAAATTCTCGCGGTTCACCGACGTAATTTTTCAACGCCGATTTTGTGATGGACGTTCGCACAAGTGCGACGTTCGCAGTATCCACCGCGGTGACACGGATCACATCTGGCTCGAAGTGAACCCTGCACTCAACAACGATCGACGAGAGCGCGTAAATCCACGACTTGAATAAATCTGCATCAACTACGATATTGATCGGCAATGGCTTCGGATCGGCCGGCGGCTTCTCGCGGAATAACCACCACGACATCACGCCCGCCCCCGCTGCCGGTACTCCCGGCACCGCCCGCACTCTTTGCCTTTGGTGCAGTAGTACAGGCTCGTGTCGAAGTGCTGACAATCCGCACGGAACCAGAAGCATGTTTCACGTACCGCTGCATCGGGCCACGGCCTCACGCGCTGCACACCGGGCGCCGCTCTCGCCGCCAACGCGCCGAAAGTTTCATCGGCAAAAGAAGCAAACATATAAGTATAGGTCGCCTCTTTTGTGGTGGCGTCTCCCTTTCCCGACTCTTGCAGGGGTAGGAACGGGGCGCCAATCACACTTTTGCCGGTTCGCACCGTATCTCCCCCCGCACGATCTTCATGAACAACTCGACGCCCTGCTGGTGCTCCGTCCAGTCCCGCGAATGGATCAGGCGGTCCACGTCGGCCTCTTTCACGATCTGTTGCATCTAGTTCTCCTCCTTCACTTCGACCGGGATCATCGGCACGTAGGGAATCTTCATCATCTCGCCCTGACGGTCGATGAGAAACCGTATCGCGCTTGATTTATCCGACGCGATCTGGCAGTCGATCATCCGCTGAAGGATGGCATCGTGCCGATCGGTCATCTCCAGGGTTCTTCGTATTGAGTAGCCCATATACACCTCTTTAGGTGCGTATGAGATATACTTTTCGATTTGATACACCGAGAGTGATGCGGTACACCTTATAAACACCGACATAAAATGAAAGCGTATTAAAGTACATCGCGTAAGTGCTAGCAGCCATGCCCAAGAGCAAACGACAGTCGATCTCGATACGGCCGCAGGACGAAGAGCGATGGAGCCGTTTCGCGGAGGGGAACAATTATCCCAACCTCTCCGAGCTCATACGGGTCGCCGTCAATAAGCTGATCGACGAAGAAGAAGAGGACGCCCGCATCTCCCGCAAGGTTCGCGAAAACCTCGACGCCCCGACCGTCCGCGAGGAGCTGAAGCAGATCGCCCGCGACGTCTACTGGCAGGTCTTCGAGGAGATGGTCCGCGACCGGCAAGCGAAAAACATGGAGAAATAACACTTTCGCGGCGCGAAATCGGAAGGTTAATACTCGCGGTCGAAAGAAAAACTATCGTCCATGCAACTGCCCGACCATCCCGCGGGCGACCCGTTGGTGTCCCTCTTTCCAGAAATGCAAACACTTTCAAGGCCGCGCCGCATCAAAATCAGAAAAGAGCACGAGCACATCATCCGCACCATCTTTCGCGATGCGCTCCTCGAGGAGCACGACCGCACCATGCGCCAGGCGCAGCAGATCGTCGGCCAGACGGTCGGCCTGCCACACGCCGCCATCGTGGGGCACAGCACGCTGTAAGATCAGCCGCGCGGAATCTCCGCGAAGGTATCGTGTGTACCGGGCGATTCATCGCGGCGGCGAATATGAATCAGTGAAAATAATGTAGAATGACGGGCGCTCCTGAAAGGTCAAGGTTCGACCATCGCCGGTCTAAATCGTATCGCTCGAATCCTTCTCATCTTGTAATACTTACATCGAGAGGGCCACATCATCTCACTTCCCTCGTGAGAGATTGATCGATGAACGGTGCGAACTCACCAGGTCCACGACCGTATCGAATATCTCCTGCGATACCTGGTACTCCTCGACGTCGAGCCCCGACGGGAAATCGCCGCGAGATATCAGTTTGATAAAATGCAGCACGTTTTTCACTTCCTTTTGTCAATATCACTCCGAGGTATCGGCAAACCCCTCTTTTGCCACGCTGACGGCGAGCGTTCTGATCTCTTCGACCGGGAGATGGTTTTTCATCAGAGTCTCAAGATAGTAAAACAATTCCTCGCCCCGTGCGCCATCTGTTTTTATTTTTGCCTCAATTCTAAACCATGCCATTTTCACCATCTCCTTATGTCATGGTCCACCGGAGCGCCATAATCCGGGCTGCCAGCTGTACTTCCAATTCGTGAGAATTGTTCTCTCTATCCTTGTCCCGTATCTCTTGGACCCGCTTAATTTCAGCTTTAATCTCTTCTCTCGTTTTCATTTCGCAACTCCAAAATGTCAAGTATAGAAAATTACATCGCCGCAATCCAGCGGGAGGTATTTCTTATACGATTCTCCATCGTTCGGGATGATTACACACTGCTCACGCGATAGGTCGGGATCTGCCTCCATGAGAGATGCAATCTCTTCTTCTCCCGCCTCGACGGTCTTAACGAGACAATCCTCGGTCCACATCCCGCTGCATCTATCGAATGCTAAAACTCTCAATCCATCGTTCATTGCGAGTTATCCCTCCTTAAATCAAGATCGATTATCTCCAGGTCCACCCGTGCGCCTTGTGGCAGGCCGGGCATCGGTGAATCTGGCATCCATACTCGGTAACATACTCCTCTGGTAACGCGAAGAAATCTTTAGATGTTTCTTCGTGTCCGCAATTAGAGCATTTTGCTGTCATTTTGAAACTCAAGGGTTCACAACTCCAAATTACGATTGGCCGGTGAGCAGCCCAATCGTGATCATCCCCGATATCGGTACGTACAGCGCCGCGAATAGCGGAAATTTAAAGAGACATATGACCGTGATTACCGCTGCGAATGTCGCAAGAAACATTCCTATGGCCCATTTGTCATGCTCTGATAGTGCGAAGTTCACCACGTTTTCCGCCTCCTCAAATGTCAAGGTCAAGAATTTTTCAATGTGTCCCCGATTGCCTTCATCAGATCGGGTATGTCGATCCCTATCTCAACGCCGCTCTCCGACTCAAAGTAAATCCTTCCCCATTTGTCCGGAGTGGTTGAAATAATCACTAGCTGTTCTTTGTAATCTTCTTCGAGCGATGCCCGAACCGAACCCAATACAGTTACATCCATTTTAATCCCTCTCGTTATGTCAAGGTCCACCGGAGCGCCATAAGTCGCTCTGCTAATATGGCCTCTGCCACATCGGATCTAGTCTCGCGTCTATTCCTGATTTCTTCGATGCGCTTAATCTCCGCTTTAATCTCTTCTCTCGTCTTCATGAGTTATTCCCCAATCTCTTATGTCAAGGTCTTAATTCTCTTCTTGATCGGACATGCAGTTCGCCAGTTGGGATACACCGCGATGGCATACCCTCTCCTGTCGAAGACAATATCGATCACCCTCTTTTCCCAGAGCCCTATCGCGGCATTTGCTATCTCCCGCTCTGTTTGATAGAGACGTCAATGCCTCGACCAAAACATCTCCATGACAGGGGAGGGGCTTGCACCAACAGACGAGAATCTTATCCTCCAGTTCTCCGATGTCGTTTATCAATCGCGTCCCGTAAAGATACTCCTTGAACGATTCGATAGAGCCCGCCCGGTTTCCTGTGAAAGGATTAAACCACTTGGATCTATGAATCAGGCCGTATTTCTTGGAGTGGTGAAATCTCCCGATATAGACATATTTTGAGTCTTTCTGCCAACCGCACGGGGCGTTTCTGATGTTGATGACTTCAGACGTAAATTATCACCTTCATTTAGGGATCAAGTACCCATCGTAAAGCCGACACCCGTACAGCAATGAGAATACGAACCTCCTCATCATCGGCTGGCTTCACCGTGCCGGTTACTCTTTTGATCTCCTGCTCGATTTCCTCACATGATTTCATTTCGATAGCTCCCGGAATCATTTATGGGGATAACTCCATCAATACAAAGCCAAATAGCAAACCGAATACAAATACAAGCGTAATCGGCCAGTATGTTTTATACGGATTGAATCTGAATCCGGTAGCCGCCCATTCTTCATAGGTCAATTCCCTTAGGCTTTCTCGAATTTTGGCGTATACTTTCACGTTCACGTCCTCATTTATCCCCACTGTTTAACGACAACCTCTTCACAATTCACGGCATAACCGCGAGCACGTTTATAGAGGCCATAGATCAGAGCCTCGACCGCCCCGGATAATTCCCGCGAGAAGAAATCATCGCCCTTATTCCCCGTCACTTTGTACCGCACTAGTTGAATCGGCATCTTCTCATCCTCATTTATTCCTCCAATCGGCCCACGCCGCGATCACAAATAACGATGCCAACCACAATACCAAAAGCGATTCGATAATGCAACCGTTGATAGCGGCCCATAACGAAACCGCCCCGGTTATCATTCCCCCGTAACTGAAGAATGCAATCATGTTAATTATCAACCTCATTTACATAGTTCTGACGTTCTTTTCCCTGTTTTTTTATCGGTGCATTCAACCTCAATCAATCGCTCTAACTCCTTCGCTTCTTCAATATACCGTGCAGCCAAGGCCATCTTTTGTGAGGCCATCTTTGCCCATATTACACACGCATGGCACATGATCATAGCTTCCTCATTTATCCTGTCTACGTTTCCAGCTCTCCCACATCTCGATCATCTGCTGCCGGTCCCGCTCGCGGTCGGCCTCGAGCGCGGCGATACGGTCGCGCAGCGCGGCCGTCTCTTTCTCCATGTCCGGCGTTATCTCCTTCCGCTGCACGATCCAGAGCAGGTGCTCGTTCTCGGCGTAGAACTCCGCCTTCTTCTCGACGGTCATCTTGTCGTAGGCCCCGCCGAGGTAGCCCCGGTGCCCGATCAGCTGCTCCGCGATGATGTGGGCATTCCCGCCGGCGCTCTTCAGGGCCACGTTGAAGAACGTCCTGAACGAATGTAGGTGTACCAGATGCCGGCCGGTATCGGGATCGATATACTCGCTGCCGGTCGCCCGCTTCAGCGCGGCATAGAAGTCGTCGGTCACATCCTGCCGGCAGCACGGGAAGATCCGCTTCTCCGTCGCGGCATCGCAGCGGATCCGCTCGAAGTTCCGCAGGTTCGACACCTTCCGCTCGGTGCCGTCCTCGTCGCGGACGATCCGCGTGCGCTTCTCGACGAAGGCCGCCTTGTTCGCGAGCCATGTCGGGCGGTAGTCGAGCCACTGCTTCAACGCCTCGGTCGCCTCACTCGTGATAAAGGTCACGCGCCGCTGGCCGCTCTTCGGCACCTTCCGCGACCCCGATCTCCGCACCCACACGATCGCTGGCGACGCATCGAGATCGACATCGGCCATCGTCAGCGCCAGCGCCTCGCCGAGCCGCATCCCGCTCGACGCGAGCACGAGGACCAGCGCCTTTAGGTGGGGCGGCGGCGCACCGTTCACGAGGATACCAGCGACGAACTCGCGGTTTAGCACCACCGAGTCGGTCATCTTCTCCGGGTAGGGCGTCTTCGACGCGATCAGCCGCGCCTGGGAGCGCCGGATCTCGACATCGCTCATGGTGAGCCACGTCATCACCGAGTTTTTGTACGTGACGACCGTCTTCGGCTGGAGGCCGGCCTCGTTCTCCATGTACCGGATATACCCCTGCACATCATAGACGACGTTCCGCCCGTTTGCGAGGTAGGCCGTCGCCGCTGCATCGTAGCCGGCCATGACCTCCGCGGTGATCCGCTTCTTCTTCTTCGGGTCGCGCTTCGGCTCGCCGGAGAGGTAATCGAAGAAGAGCAGCAGGGCGGCGCGGTAGGCGACGAGCGTCTGGCCGGAGTAGGTGGCGAGGAACCGGGAGATCGGGGTATCGTCGGTCATCAACAATAACCATACCACGTTCGACTATATAAATATATTAGGTAGTCGCGAAATAGTGTATCTCCGTCTCGATAGAGAAACGGCACACCGCACCAACTAACACGCGGAGCAGGTACGGAACTCGGCGGTATGGCGTCCGATTACCTTTTTCATCTTCGAGATTGTATACAATCTCATGGCACACCACGGACCCCGGCCTCGAGCCATGATCTGCAACCACGCATCCGGCCCCATCTCGATGCAGCGCACCTACGTCAGAGATGGCAACCGATTCATCCCGGTCGGTTGGAGATGTCCCGACTGCCGGCAGTACCGGGAGTAATGCGGTTGTCCGCTCTACCTCTGGCAACTTGCGAAGCGCTTTAACCGCGACTTCGAGAGCAGATGGGATTTTTATAATGCCGGCGGCGATGGCGGCC
>JBAZOP010000066.1 GCA_041648665.1 bacterium
GCTCCGATCCTCTTAGCGAACCTCTTGGAGGCGATCACCGTCATGGCCGCGCCGTCGGTCATGGGCGAGGAGTTGCCGGCGGTGACGCTCCCTCCCTCCAGGAACGCGGGCGGCAGTGCGGCGAGCGCTTCTATCGAGGTGTCGGACCTCGGCCCCTCGTCCTGCGCAACCTCGAACTCCCGGCCGTCTGCGGACAGCGCGCACACCGGCGTCTTCTCAGCATCGAACTTCCCCTTCGACTGCGCGAGCACCGCCTTGCGATGGCTCATGAGCGCGAAGCGATCCTGCTCCTCGCGCGATACGCCATAGGTGCGCGCCACGTTCTCCGCCGTGAGCCCCATGGATATGTACGCTTCGGGAACGCCGTTGCGCATGAGCCTTTCGTTGAGGTTCGGATTGAACCCGCCGATCGGCACGTGTGACATGCTCTCCACGCCGCCGGCGACGAAGAGCTCGCCGTCGCCGCAGCGGATCGCGCGCGCAGCCTGCGCTATCGCCTCAAGGGAGCTGGCGCAAAAACGGTTGATCGTCACCGCAGCCGCCCCTTCCGGCAGCCCGGCGAGGAACGAGATGTTGCGCGAGATGTTGTAGCCCTGCTCGCCCTCGGGCATGGCGCAGCCGATGAGCACGTCCTCGATCGCGGAGGGGTCGAGCCCCGGTACGCGCGCGAGTGCTGCGCAGAGGACCTGGCTCGCTATGTCGTCGATGCGCGTGCGGGAGAATGCGCCCTTTCCGGCCTTGGCCATCGGGCTTCGCACGCATGATAGGATGAGTGCATCCGTCATACCGCCTCCTTGCCGGCAAACTAAGCAAAATCAACGATGAAGGGCAACAGATTTAGGGGGGGTCAGAGGGAAGCAAATGCGTCGGCAGCCAGCCTCCACTCATACGAATGAGAGGGCAGCATGCGCTCCATCCTGCGCAGGGATTCTGATATGCGGGCGCTGTCGTAGACCCCGTGGCGTTTTATGAAGCGCGCGAGCGTCCGAGCCGCGGCCTTTCGCACGGGCCAGTGATCGTCCGAGAGCGCATCGATGAGGGCCCCCTCCGACTGCGCGCTGTTCCATAGCAGGAGCGCATCCGCGGCCGATTCGCGGACGGCGGCGTCCGGATCCTTGGCGAGCGAACGCGCCACCGCCTGGCCCGCCTCGTCGGCGGCAGCGAAGCGCAGCGCCTTTATCGCAGCCTGCCTGATCGTGGCGCACGGCTCGTTGCCGGGTTTGAGATAATTGCGCAGGGTTTGAAAGACGCGGAGCGAGATCTCCTGAGAAAAACCTACGAGGAATCTGCCGAGCGAGCGCACCGCCTCGTAGCGCACGTACGGTTCCGCGTCGCGCGAGGCCTCCTCGATGTGCTTCAGCACGCCCTCGCCGGCGAAGAACCCCATCGCGCAGGCGATGCCGGCCCTGAGCCTCGCCGGGATATGCCTCTCCAGGGTGAGAAGGTCCAGCATCGCGGGCAAGGCCTCTTTTGCGCCGAGAAGCCCCAGTGCGCGCGCAGCCCTCTCCCTCACTCGGGCGGAGCTGTCGTGCAGGAGCGCCTTGATGAGCGAGGCGTGGGCACGGGGATCGCCCAATTTCCAGAGCGACCACGCGGCCTCCTGCCTCACCACCGGGTCCTTGTCTTCAGACAGAGAGACGCACAGGGGCACGACCGCCTCCGGCATCTTCAAGTTTTCGGATATCGCCAGATCGCCCAGCTCCCGTGCTGCTATTATCCTGTCGTTGCGCCTGCCCTTGCGCAGAGACAGGAGCATCGCGCCTATGCGCGCGGCCGGTTTCTCCTTGGACTTGGGCAGGACGCTGTGAAGCGGACGCACCACGCCCGCCGCAAGATCGGCCCCGCCGCGCTCCGGGACGTGTCCCCTGAAGCTGCGCGAGGTCACCTGGGTGGGCTCCTCCGAGAGCATGCTGTCCAGATAAATCTGCATCCATTACCTTATCGATCGAGGCGTCGGAAAAGTTGCGTCATAAAACAAGGCCCCCCGCCCGGACCCGAATCCATGCCTTTGCGAAGCCGGGATCGGATCAGAACGGGGAGCGCTTTATTAAGGAGATGCGCAGGTCTGTAAGCCGGGTTCTGTTCCCTTTACAGGGTAACGGCCATTCATCTGGGACGGCTGTTGCCAACCGCCTCTAGCGACCTACCCGCCATCCCGCCTCATATATTAAGCCTTGGGCGGATCACCCTCGAGGGCCATACGGCCCCTGGATGGCTGCTTGGCCTTGCTCCCCATGGGGTTTGCCGTGCCGCCCCTGTCGCCAGGAGCGCGGTGGGCTCTTACCCCGCCGTTTCACCCTTGCCTCAACTTTCGTCAAGGCGGTTTGTTTTCTGTGGCACTTTCCGTCCCCGTCATCTCCATAAATGGCCGGGACCTGGGCTATGCCCAGCATGGCATCCTTCGGAGCCCGGACTTTCCTCCCCGCCGTAAAGGCGGAGCGGCCGTCCGACCTGCGCCATCTTTTCAAAGATCGTATTTCTCGTCTATCGCCCTGTTCGCAAGTTTGTCCGCCTCTTTGTTTTTCTCGCGCGGCAGATGCTCTATAGTATAATGTTTGATCGTCCGCAAGGCCTTCACAGCCTCCCCGAAGAGCGGCTTCAGCCCCTCGTTCTTCACCTTGTACTCGCCCTTGATCTGCCTCACCATGAGCTCCGAGTCCGCGTAGATCGCGAGATCGGTGGCCCCGAGCCTCTTCGCCTCAGAGAGCGCCATGATCAGGGCGCTGTACTCGGCCTGGTTGTTGGTCATCTCGCCCAGATATTCGAAGAGCTCGGCCAGCACCGAACCTTTTTCGTCGCGCAGGATTGCGCCTGCCCCGGCAGGTCCGGGATTACCGCGCGCAGCGCCGTCTGAATGGATGGTTATTCTGGGCACGGAGGACCGCCTACTTTGATGTGAGCCCGAACGCGGCGAGCAGCTTCTCTTTGTCGGATTGGTGCAACGAGGAGATGATTTGCTTCGTCTGCGGGGAGATCTCGGTCTCGAGGCAGACCTCGTGCGAATCGGATTCCCCCTCGGCTGCGGCCTCGTTCTTCAGCCTGCATGCGACGTCCCTGAGGGCCGCCCTGATCTCGGCGACGGTGAAGGAGCCCGCGAGATGCGCCTCGACGGAGGCGAGCTTCTCGTTCTCCGCTATGAAATGAACGATCTCCGCCTGCATCCTCTTTGACATGGTTGCGAACTCGCTCATTTCTCCCCTCCCTCGGTCTTCTCGGCCGGCGCTTTCACATCCACATAGATCAGGCGCTGGCAGCTCGGACATGCCTTGAAACCTTCCCTTCTCAGCATCTCGTTGTAGAGCTGCGGCGGCACCTTTCTCGAACAGCCGATGCAGACTCCGTCGACCAATCCCACCAGCGCATCCGTATAACGCCTGCGCACGAAGTCATATTTCCTCAGCGTGTCCCTCTCAATGCTGGCGACCAGCTCCGGCCTTCGCGACGATTCGCGCTCGAGTTCCAATTTGAGCTGCGACTCTTCAGCCGCCACGACATCGCGCCCCTTGCTGAGGGCAGTTTCTTTTTCGGCGCACTCCGTCTCAAGTTGCGCGATTTCTTTCCCCAGGGCCTCGATTCTCTCCATGGCAGCCAGGACGCGGTCTTCCCGTTCCCTGTTCTGGCGCTTGCCCTCGGTGATCTCCTTGATGGCGGCCTGGTACTCCTTGTTGGTCTTGATGGCGTAGAGCTTGGTCTCGCGCTCCCTCAGATGCTCGACCGATGCGGCCAGCTCCGTCTCGTCCGTGCGGCGTGTGTGCTCGACTGCGGCCTTGTCGGCCTTCAGGCCGTCCAGCCTGCCGCGCACATCATCGTAGGCCGACTGCTCAGCCGCAATCTTCCCGGGCAGAGAAGCCAGCGTCTGTTTGATCTTGTGGGAATTTAAGTCTATCTCCTGCAGTTCCTTGAGGAGTGAAAGCTGGGCTTCAAATGGGGCTGTCATCAACGCTCCGGCTCAAAAATGGATTTATTTCTCTACGTCCTGGGGCATCCCTTGTCAATCGCATAAATTAGCGGTTTTGCCCTAAAAACCCCCTTTTCAGGGAGAAAAGGCGTGATCAAGGCCGTAAGGGCTTGCCTTCCATGCCACTTTCCGCTAAATGCCCCACCTCAAGTTCGGGCCCTTAGCTCAGTTGGTCAGAGCCTCCGGCTCATAACCGGGTGGTCCCAGGTTCGAGTCCTGGAGGGCCCACAAAAATGGCCTCGCCGTAAGGCGGGGCCATTTTTCCTCTATTCTCGACTTTCGACTATTCGATTCTCGGCCCTCCAGGCTCGGCCATTTTCGAAATTCGAAAATAGAAAATCGATAATCGCCTATCTTCGAGCCCAACAAAAAATACCGCGAGCCGGCGTCCTGGAGGGCCCACAGTAAATACAGAACAGCCCTGCCGATCGGCAGGGCTGTTTCTGTTTCCGAGACCTCCAGGACTCTCACACCCAGGCCAGGTTACGCGCCTCACGGCGCGTGGCGAGCAGAGTGGCTAGTGGGATTTGCCACTTTCTCCAACAGTTCGATATATATGTTTTTTGCTTGCTCTGTCTGACGATATTGCGATATCCGTCCAAAAAAAGAGGGCGGCATGAAGAACAAAATATTTTCATTAACGCTGATTGCGGTATTAGGTCTGTTCGGGTGCGGCGGTTCGGGTTCGGACTCGGATACAGATTCGGACGCGGATTCCAATTCGGTTTCCGGTTCAAGCTCGGAGACATTCACTACGAGCAAGGCGCTTGGGCAGACCGTCATGATGCTCGTGCTGGGCTTCGCCCCGACTCCCCCCACACAAAAAATGCAGTCGGTGAAAACTGTCTCCCAATCATGTGCCAATGGTGGAAGCATGAGGTTTAACGATGACGACTCCATCACTTTCTCCAACTGCAGCTTCTTCGACGGGTATTTATTCAACGGCACCATCACTGTGACGCCTCAAACCGGAGAGGGACAGGGCGGGCGCATAGATTTCGATAATTTCAGCGGCACGCTAGGCGACGAGACCGGCTTCGAAATGGACGGCTATATAAAGGAGAACGAAAACGATGATGGTTCGCTCGACTTCGACGTGAATCTTGACACTACTACCACCTTTATGGGCGAACCCAGTATATTCAATATGGAAGGCGACTTCAGCATCGGCGATGACGGCACGATGACGGGCTCCATGAGCATAGACGACGGAATTGAGGATAGCCCGAACACTCTGTGCAACTTCGACGACTTGAACATCTTCGAGTTCCAAACAGAGGGCGGCGGCGAAGCCCTGATGAATTCGGCCTGCACGGAGACCAATACACCGACAAGCTAAGAGATCGCTCAATCAAAAAAAAGGCCCCATTCTCGGGGCCTTTCTTTTTGGGGTAGCTAATTGGATTTGAACGGTTTTATGGAGCTTGCTCCGTTACGAGTGGTTCGAGTGGTTCCCGCCGTAATCGCCCTACCCCTCAGAACGTCACGTACCCCTCCGCCCTTCTGAGCAACTTGGTCGGCCGGGCGACGTCGGCAAGAGAGGAGATCCTGCTGCGATTCCTCCGGAAGGCGAGGATGCGCGAAATGAAAGTCTGGCCCAGGCCCGGCACGCGCAAGAGGCGCGAGCGGTCGTCGCAGTTCACGTTCACCGGGAAGAACTCCGGGTGCGCCCTTGCCCAGGCCTCCTTGGGGTCCAAGGCGAGCGATAGGCGGCCGTCAGCGCCCACCGGAATCTCGGAGGCCTCGAAGCCGTACTTCCTCAGGAGCCAGTCCACCTGATAGAGGCGGTGCTCCCGCATCAGCATGGCAGCGTTGTCCTCGTTCGATCGCTCGCCTGGTAGACTCTCCGCGCCTGCGCCGCGCTGATAAGCGCTGAAATAGATGCGCTGGAGGGAGAGTTTTTTGTAGAGCGTAGCGCACGCGTCAATGATCTCGCGGTCGGTCTCGCTCGACGCGCCCACCACGAATTGCGTGGTCTGCTTGACGCGCGCAAAACGCGAGCCCTTTGCCGTGAGCCGGCTGATGAGGTTGATCGGCCGGACGATGTCTCGCGCATAGTCCTTGGTCGCGCACATGTGCTTGAAGTTGTGCGCGCCCGGCGTCTCGATGTTGAGCGAGACCGCGCTGGCCAACGCGACGCTCTGACGTATGGCCTCGTCGGAGGCGCCGGGGATGATTTTGAGATGGATGTAGCCGCGAAACTGCTGCCTGCGGAGCAGGAGTGCTGCGCGATTGAGCTTCTCCATAGTTGCGTCCGGGCTCCCCTCCACGGCGCTGCTCAGGAAGAGGCCGCCCACCTTGCCTACCTTGAAATAGGAGAGGAAGATATCTGCAAGTTCCTCGGGCTTAAGCGAACAGCGACGGGCGTCGGCCCCGCCCCGAAGCGGGCAGTATTTGCAATCGTTGACGCAGGCGTTGGAGAGGAGGGTCTTGAAGAGATAGGTCGTCCTGCCGTCGGGGAGCGCTGCCGGGTAGATCCACCTGTCATCGCTCCCACGGCGCCGATGCTCGTCTTCCCGGGTGCCGCAGGAGCAGGCCAGGTCATAGCGCGAATCGCTCGCGAGCAAGGCGAGTTTATCGCCGACGTCGAGCGCTTTCCTGATGAAGGGGGGCATCGCTCGAAATCGTGGGGCACAAGCCGTTCACTTTTCCAGCAAAAAATTTCACCAACAATTACGGCGCAGGACTGCATGACGTTCTGACGTCCATTCAGGGGACGAAGACCGCCGCGGAGACGCAGGTAGTCCATACGCCGTTCTTGCCGACCGCGGACTGGGTCACATTGCTCGTCCTGACTATCATCTTCATCATCCGCCATTGCCGTTTCTTCTCGTCATAGCTCAGGGATTCCTCATCATCAAGCCCCAGAGTAGTGGCGAGCATCGATGCAGCCAGGTCCTCCGCATAGTCCCCTATCTTCTTCATCGTCGTGCCGTGCGAGTGATGTTCGCTCAGGTAACCGTATCGCGAGCGGTCAGCCGGCACAGCGAGACCTATTGAGGCCGCGACGAGCCTGCCGGCTTCGTCGCAGGAGTTGTCCGCCATGACGCAGTAGACGATCTCCCCGCTCTCGAGAGAACGGGCACCCTGCTCGCGCGTGATGATGCGACAGTTGGGCGGAAAGATGCTGGAGACCCGCACGAGGTTGAAATGCGAGATGCCGGCGCGCCGCAAGGCAAGCTCGAACGAAGCCAGTCTTTCCCTGTGTCGGCCCACCCCCTTAGTGAAAAACAACTTTGTCGGTACCATCGATTCGTTCCTTTCCCGCGATCACTCGCGCATTCCAGGGAATGCTGTGCGATTATCCGCATAGCGTCATCTCGCGCCAATCAGTGGTCGCACAGATTCGCGCCGGACTTGAGCGTACCGGCAAGATACTCATTCACGAGCCGCTCCGGCGTTTCGCAGGCCGCGCCCACGACCACCTCGATCCCCTGCTCCGCGAAGAGGTCCTGTGCGCGCTGCCCCATACCCCCGGCTATGATCACGTTCGCCCCTCTCTCCGCGAGCCAGGGGGGCAGGAGCCCGGGCTGATGCGGGGGCGCGTCGAGGTCCTCCCTCTTGACTATCTTCTTAGTTGCAGCGTCCACTTCGAGCAGGGCGAAGCTTTCGCAGTGGCCGAAATGCATGGACAGCTTTCCCTCCGCCATTGGAACGGCAATCCTCATATCCCTATCCTCCTTTTTGCCTCTCTGAGAGGCCCGTTGAAATTGCATCTTCGATCATCCTCACCGCTTCCCGCATGACCGCCGCGGAAGGCGAATCCGAATGACATTGCACGAACGAACGGCCGTTGTCGCAGGCCTCAGCGATCTTCGGGTCGATCGGTATGGAGCCCAGAAACAAAACGCCCATATCCTCGGCCATTTCTCTGCCGCCGCCCGAACACAGGATATGGGTAACCTCGCCGCACTTCGGACATGCGAAACCGCTCATGTTCTCGACCACCCCCAACACCGGCACATTGAGGTGCCGACAAAACGTGATGGACTTGCGCACGTCCACCGCAGCCACCTTCTGCGGAGTTGTGACGATCACCGCACCGTCCAATCTGTCTATTATTTGGCAGACGGAGAGCGGTTCGTCCCCGGTCCCCGGAGGTGCATCGATTATCAAGTAATCCAGTTCTCCCCAGGCCACATCCTTGAGAAATTGTTTGATGACGCCCGCCTTTCGAGGCCCGCGCCAGATCACGGCCTCATCATGGCCCTGCAGAAGAAAGCCAAGAGACATGACTTTCATCTCGCCGAGTTCGACCGGGAGCATCCCCTCGTCGGAACCATGTATCTCCTCGCCCTCGAGGCCCAGCATGGTAGGGATGCTCGGTCCGTGGATATCCACGTCGAGGAGGCCCACGCGCTTTCCCGACTGAACAAGCGACATGGCGAGATTGACTGCCACCGTGCTCTTGCCGACCCCGCCCTTGCCCGAGAGTACGATCACCTTGTGACGGATACGACACATGCGCGCCTCGAGCCTCTGGCGCTCCGCGAACTCCTCTTCGCTCTCATCCTGCCTTCGGCCCCGGTTTAAAACATCGGTGCAGGCAGCAGTCAGGGTGTTCGCAGCAAGAAGAGCACAGTGCTCGAATTCAGGCGGACAGCCGCCGAGCGCTTCGAGTATCTCCGCCTGATTCAACACGGCCGCCTCCTCGATGCGCCTGCCCTCGGCGAGACTCGTAGCCATGCTCCCGCAGGCCAGCGAGGATCCGCATCCATCGGTTTCAAACGAGACTCTATCCACCCTGCCGTCTTTCACGGTCAACCAGAACTCCATGGTGTCCCCACAGGGCCCTGTGATGCGCGCATGGCCGTCGAAACGATCGAGAGGCCCGTGATTCCGCGGATTAGCCGCGTGATCGCACGCAACATCGGTAAAACCACCCGCATCTATACATTCCATATCTCGATCCTCCTCCTATAACGCCAGACTCATCCATATCTGCCTTATGTCCTCCGCACAGGGCGCCTCGATTTCCACCACAGCCTTCTGCTGGATCTGCGCCAGGGTCACCGAACGGTCGTACCGGATGCGGCCGGCCACCCGGGCCCCTGCCTGCAAAGCTTTGCGCTCGATCCTCTCCGTCATCTGTGCGTTGATATCCCACTTGTTGACGCAGACGAACGCGGGGATATCGAAATGCCTTGTCAGAGAAAGAACGCGCTCGAGATCGTGTTCCCCGGAGACGGTAGGCTCGGTCACGATCAGGACAACAGTCGCACCGGTCACCGATGCGATCACAGGGCATCCGATCCCGGGCGGGCCGTCCACGATGATGAGAGGATGCCCCCCCTCCTCGGCAAGCCGGCGTGCCTCCCGGCGGACCGTGGAGACCAGCTTGCCGGAATTTTCGGCTGCAACGCCCAGACGGGCGTGAACCATGGGGCCGCAGCGGGTATCGGATATCATCCATTCGCCGCAGCGGCGCTCAGGGAAATCTATGGCGCCTTCGGGGCAGAACCTCACGCACACCCCGCAGCCCTCACAGGAGACTGAGTCTATCTCATATTTCTTCGCCCCAGACGACTCCCCGCTCATCTTCACGGCATCGAAGCGGCAGCATTCCATGCACGCGCCGCAACCGGTGCAGTCCGCCTGCCTGATGATCGCCTCGCGTCCGCTCATGAACTCGTGGCGCTCCTTGACCCGGGGCGAGAGGACGAGATGCAGATCGGCCGCATCCACGTCGCAGTCCGCGACGACGGGACGATCGGCGAGCACGGCAAAGGACGCAGCCACGCTGGTCTTGCCGGTCCCCCCCTTGCCGCTGATGACGACTAGCTCCTTCATGATCCTTTGGACCTCTCCGCGCGCGAGTAATAGATCTTCTCACCGACCCGTTCAGAAACGACAACGCCGACCTTCATGAGGCTGTCGATGAGCTTCATAACCTCCAGCCGGTTCAGGCGAAGCCCGCCTGCGATATCCTCGATAGTGCACGGCCGCCTGCCGAGAAGCGCCAGTATCTCTTCATCGCTTTCCCTGCCGACAGGCGATGTCTGTGCCCCGCCCGCCTCCCACTCGCTGATGATCTCCACCACCCCGGGGATGAGCTTCATGAGCTTTTCCATCTGCTCCCCCGGCACGGCAAAGGCAAAATCCTCCGCAGGAGGACGGGTGACGGTGTTGAGCTGGGTGCGGGCCGGCGCTATCTTTTTGACGAGGGCTGCTATCTTCTCCACCTCGGCGGGGATGGCCGTGATCCCCCCGAGCAGAAATACCTCGAGCCAGACCTCGCCCGGGAACCTCCTCGTAAACTCGGCGATGCCCTCGACCATCCGGCCAAAGGATATCTCGCCATGCGGACGGTTGACGTGCTGAAACAGTTTTTCATCCCCCGCGTCCAGCGAGGGGAGCACGAGGTCGGCAGCCATCAGCTCATCCTGGACCTCGCGCATCCACAGGAGCGAACCGTTGGTCAAGACAGCCACCGGGATATCAGTCATGGCCTTGGTCCTGCGTATCAGCCCGCCGATTCCGCTGTTTAGCGTGGGCTCGCCGGAGCCCGCAAGGCTGATGTAGTCCGGCGCCGGGCCAGCCGCCAGCTTCCTCTCCAGCTCAACCAGAACGGCATCGATCGGAACGTATTCCCTGCGCACAACGGTCTTGTCGGTCGTGCGGCCGAGCTGGCAATAGATGCAGTCGTAGGTGCACACCTTGAACGGCACGAGGTCTATACCAAGCGAACGGCCCAGCCGCCGCGATGGGACGGGTCCATATACATACTTGAATCCGGCGTCGCTCATCTATCGCCTCCGCCTGACAGATTCCTCACTCTTGAATACAGTTCTTGGAATAGACCTTGATATTCAGGAAACGCATCCACCACGAGCTCGCCGCGGGAGTAGGCCTCGGCGATCCGCCGATCGTCCGGAATTTCCAGCAGGATCGGAATACCCTCTTTCCTGCAGAACTCGTGCACTCGTTCGTCGCCCACACCGACGCGGTTGATGACGACCCCGAACAAGATGCCGAGCTCGTGGACCATATCGACGGCAAGAGTGAGGTCGTGCAGGCCGAAAGGCGTGGGCTCAGTCACCAACGCCACGAAATCAGTTTCGCGGATGGTTGCAATGACAGGGCATGATGTCCCTGGAGGCGCGTCCAGGATCGCGGCCGAGCCTCTCTGCAGACGCGCCTTGACCGCGCGTATCAGCGGCGGCGCCATGGGTACGCCCACATCGAGCCGCCCCTGGATCAAGGTGATATTCCCGGACTTCAGCGTCTCGACCACGCCTATCCGCCTGTCGACTTCGCTGATGGCCTTCGTGGGGCACACCTTCGTGCAGCCCCCGCAGCCATGGCACATATCCGGAAATAAGAGGGGCTTTGCGCCAAACGACACGATGGCGCTGTACTCGCAGATGCGGCCGCACTCGCCACAGCCTGTGCAGAGCGATTCGTCGACCTGGGGGACCGGGATGCCGACCGTCTCTGTCCTGATGGATTGCCCTTTGAGAAACAGGTGGCAGTTCGGCTCCTCCACGTCGCAGTCCAGCAGGCTGACATCAGAGCCGATCGCCCGCGCCAGGTTCACGGAGACGGTCGTCTTGCCGGTACCGCCCTTGCCTGAGGCGATGGCGAGGATCATCCAGCCGCTCCTTTGTCTCCTGCAACCCATAAAAGTGGAAAAACTATGTCGCTGGTGCAGCACGGAATCCAGACGGCCAAGAACAGGAAGATGGCCGCCACTGCGACGGTCCAAAGGTCCAGCGCGCCGCCCAGTGCCATGGTCATATGAAACAGGGATGCCCACGTGCTGAGGAAGACGTGCCCGGCGTGCGGGATGCGCGTCTCGGACCATTTGTACGCCATGGCTATACCGATAAAGGACATCGGGTTGACCAGCCACCACTTCTCGATGAAACCTATGTGCCAACCCCTGTTCGGCAGCCCAAGCAACCACTCACCCACAAACGGGATCAGGGAATCGCTCACCGTAGCGATCCCCACAGAACCCACGTATCCGATGAAAATGGCCTGCCAGAGTTTCCCGGGCGAGTGAATACGGTACATTGCAGCTGTTACGAATGCGCTCAAGAGCACATGCAGGGGGTGCAGACCCCAGAAAAGAGTCTCCGATACACCCCGTGACGCATTGACCGCAGACATGACGAGCATGATGGCTATGCCTGTCAGCGTCCCCAGGGCGGTGAAGGGTGCATGTCTTTTGAGCTGGAGGATGATCTCAGACGTCATGATATCTCCCTCGAAGCACCGTCATTGCGAAGCCGGATATCGGACTGCGCCAAGAGCACGTTGGTGCCAACGGGAAGGCCCACGCGCCCTCCGATCACCGGGCACTTCACCTTGAACAGGAAGAAGATGTTTCGCGGCACTTCGCTGAGCGACTCGAAGTTGCCCTGCCCCTTGGCGATGATCATGTCGGCATCGTCAAAGCAGCAGCGGAACTCCGGACTGCAATGCTCAAGCAATGTGCCGGGTGCGTCCGAGCCGTTGTCAATGACCTTCACGATCTCATCCAGACCTGTCGCCCGCGCATCGGCCAGCGTCGCGTCGTTTATGACCGGAGAGCCGCGCACGACAAAGGTCACGCGGCCCCGCGGGAGCTGCTCGACGAGGAGGTGGTCGAACACTATCTCGCCCGCGTTGTCCCCCAGATAGAGTATGCTTCTTGATTCGGCGGCTGAACGCCTGAAGCGATCGTAATCGCCCGCGAGGGTACCAGCGAGCGCATCATCAATGGAGCGGCGAACGTCTTCCTCCGTCACGCTGTCTCTGGCGCCCATATCTATGACGTTGCCCGCGATAGCCAGGCGCACAGCCATTGCAAGAGGGTCGGGCGAAGACTCCACATCATCTCTGAGCCCGGGGAGCAGCGACATGGCCATGCGGTTGAGCCGGTCCTTCACTGCGCGATACGGGTCATCCGCCCCTGAGGTCTCCCTCAGGAACTTGTGGATCCGCTGCCCCAGCACAGGCGGAGGATCGGAGAGCTCAATATCTCTCGACCAGCCGAGAACCTCGCGCAAAATCCTCTCGTGAACCGCAGGATCGCCGGAGACCATCCTCGCCGCGTCAAGCGATTGGCGGATAAAGCACGGGATGCAGTCGAGGGAAGCCTTCATTCCGCCGCTCATTACCAGTGGCCCTCCACATCCGCTGATTTCGCCTCGGCCAGCTTGCCCGCGCGATAGAGATCAAGGGCCGTGGCAACGGTCGGCGCATCGGTGTTGTATATTTTGATTCCGGCCGCCACCAGGACACGAAATGCCTTCGGGCCACAATGCCCTGTCACGAGCGCATTTGCACCCAGTCTAGCCACGGCTTCCGCCGACTGGATCCCCGCCCCTTGCGCCGCGTTGAGGTTCTGCCGGTTGTCGATCACCTCGAAGGTCGAATTATCCAGATCATAGACCAGGAACTTAGGCGCACGCCCGAAACGGCTGTCCAGCGGGGCGTTGAGGTCATCTCCAGACGTCGTGAAAGCGATCTTCATTTTTTCCTCCCTGTGGCCTTGGGTGCTATCTTTACGACAGCGGCCTTCGCAACTTTACCGCTCTTCTTGCTTTTCCGTGCCCGCGGGGAATCCTTATTCGCGTATTGAGATCCTTGCTTCGACGAAGATATGGCATACTGCTCCCCGCCAACATGCATCCCTTTCTTCACGTAGACACCGTCTGTGACCGGTAAGAATGAAAGAGGGTCCATCGCTTTACGCCCGCGCCTGACCTCAAAGTGCAAATGATTGCCCGTCGTGCGCCCGGTGCGCCCAACCTCGGCGATGACCTCGCCCTGCGCCACCTTCTCGCCTTTATCGACCAGATTGGCGCGATTATGCGCGTAAGCTGTGAAATAGCCGTTATCATGCCGCAAGAGGATCATGTTGCCATATCCGCAGAATCTCCCGGAGAAGACGACTTTGCCGTCGGCGGCAGCCTTGATCGGCGTTCCAGCCGGAGCGGAGACATCGATGCCGTCGTGATGGCGCCCTCGGCGAGGCCCGAACTTTGAGAAGAAGATCCCCTCGACAGGCCATTCAAACGTCACCGCACCCTTCTTGATATCGCCTTTTTTTTGCCCATGACCGGACACCACGAACTTGCCGCACACCTCTTTGTCGAGTGTGGCATGGCGTTTCGGCGCACTGCCGCAACCGGACGTCAGCGACGTGGTGAACACCATCGCCAACGCCACCAAGGGACATGCTATGATGCTGAACGTATCTTTCAAAGTTTAAGACTTCCTATTCTTAAAACATTCGCACGAAAACCGTGCCGATCAACCGGCAATTACGGTTGCTTCGCGGTCGACTCTGTTTCGATTTCAGAGAGGCGCTTCTTTATCGAATCCAGCTCCGCCTGCAGAGCATCGGCCTGGTCTTTGAGAAAGCTTTTCTCCGCTTCCGGATCCGGCTTCGCGTAAGGTGCCGGATATCCGCCAAAGCGCATCCAGCCCGGCTGACCGGTGGCATAGTACATGTGCCGCCAGCCCCTACCGCCTCCGCCGATTCCGCGACCACGGCGAACCCCTCTGCCGTAGCCACACAAGGGCCCGGCATTGGTATAGCCGGGCATGTCATAACCAACGCAAAACCCCTCACCGCGTCCGGTCATCGGCCCTGCACCCATCGGCCCTGTCCCATCTCCTCTTGGCATATAATTACCCTCCTTCCTCTGTGTTTATCTCTCTCACCATATTCGTCCCGCACTTCGGGCATTTCATCTCCATACAGGGCACGCCCGGTTTATGCACCTCGCGGTGCCCACACTTTGGACATACACAGAATCCGGCAGGACCTGCCGCCAACGGCCCACCCATCCTCCCACGCCCCCCTCCACCGCCACCCCTGCCTCCAGTTCCCCTTCCTCTCATAGTTTCATCCTCCTTTCCTCTGCCACCCTCGTCCTCGCCTGCAGCAACCTCTACCGCCGGCGCCGGGCCAGGGCCGCACCTGCTCCGCGACATTGACTACGTTGCCGCCCTCCACCCGGATCGCCTTGCCGTTTATGAGCGCGTCGGCCACTGTCTTATGGGCGTTGGCAAGGATCCTGTCGAACGTCTGGCGCGATACGTTCATCTTTGCCGCGGCCTCCTCGTGATAGAGGCCTTCGATGTCCGCAAGCCTCATCGCCTCGATCTCGTCCAGTCGGAGGATGACCTCCTCCAGCTCGGACAGAGGGATCCCCCTCGGCTTGAAGTAGTCGTGCTGAGGGGTCCAGCCCACCCTCCTGCATTTGAACGGCCTCGGCATGGCGCACTCCCAGTAATAAGCATATGCTCATTATGCTTGCGGTGTCAATGTCGATGTGGATATTCCGATCCCGTGCTTCAAAAGGATTTAGCGGTGAGTTCGCCTCTCGCTACTTTGTCGCGGCCCCGGGCGCAGGCTGCACGCTGGTGTAGCACCAGCTCATCGCATCCATGAAGGCCGGAAACTGCTTCTTCGCCCCTGACTTGTCGGTGGCCAACGCGGTGTTGTCGGCCGCATTGAGGATCTGGCACCCGGTCTCCGACATGTAGAAGTAGCGCCTCTTGTTGTCGGGGCTGTACTCGACGTGGACGATATCGTAGCCCGTGCCCGCGAATATCCCGGTCACCCCCGGAAACTGGCCGATGCACTCCACGAGCCACCTGTTGCCGGACGCGGCCTCCTGAGTGCAGTTGAAGCCGTTTGCAGAGACGACCGCCGCATGGGCCGCGCTTGCCGCGCCCACGAGCAATGCCACGGCCAGGACAGCAGTACATATGTTACGCATCACGACCCCCTTTGAATGGCCCATGAGTGTGCGCCATGGAAAAACATAGATAAACCTCCGCGGCCGAGCAATCCACTCTTATTCTACGGCCTGGCCCCGTTCCGGCTAACATCCCGATATAATTATGAATAATTGAATGACCGATCAGCCCCCTCAGGGCCGCAAGATTCTCCTGTCACGGGATTTCGATCATTTTTTGATTCCTTGCGACACGACAAAGGGCTATAGGGGCAAAGCCGGGCAAAGGCCGAACAACAGACACCATCTGAGGAGGATCATTTTTATGCGCGCCGCCCCATCGACCGGATTCAACACAACCGCAGTCACGACTCAGCTGACGGCAATCTCCACGAG
>JBAZOP010000067.1 GCA_041648665.1 bacterium
GGGATGTCGCCGATCGAGATCGTATTCGACTCGGCGTTGCCCACGTACAGGTACTTCTCCTCGCCGGCCGGAGTCACATACAGGGCGAGGGAGAACGGCGCCTCTCCGACCGCAAGGGGGGTTATCGCCCCCAAAGTAGAGCGATTGATGACCGAGAGGGTGTTGTCGTCCTGGTTGGTCACAAAGATATAATCCGTGGACAACAGTATCTCCTGCGGGTTCTTGCCGACCTCGATGGTGGCCACGAGTATCCCGGAGTCGTCCTTGTCCACCTGGATCGCGTTTATGTTGCCGGTCCGCGGGACGAGATCGACGATCCTTATGATCTCGACAAAGCGGCAATAGTCCTCTCCGCACTCGTTGCCCTCTCCCACCACGTAGATATTGGTGCCGTCGGTCGCGATCCCGCGCGGGTTCGGGACGTCGCCTATCCAGTAGTCGAGGGCGTTGGCGCCAGTCTGGCCCGCCTTGTCGAGGTTGACCACGAGGACGCCGCCGTACTCGCGCGAGAGGAACGCCTGGTTGCCTACGCGCGCGATGTGGTTGAACTCGGTGTTCGTGAGTTTGCCGCCCGTATCGAGGTCCGAGTTCAGGGTCATGCTGCCCGTAGGCACGACGCCGGTCAGGTCGAAGTACTGGATCTCGTTGAGGCTCGTGCTTATCCAGACGCGGTCCGCGGGGTAGCAGCAGTCGATGGCATAGGCATCGCGGCCCGCAGCCTGCTCCGTGAATGTGCCGAAGTTCGCCGAACCATCGTCCACGTCGAACGTGTAGAGCCTGTCCTCCTCCGAGGCCTCGCTCGGGCTGTAGCGGTTGGGGACGTAAGCGCGACCGGCCGCAGCGTCGAGATATATCTGGCCTGAGAAGCTCGCCGTGGGCGTACTCTCAAGGAGCACCGGCGCCAGCGGGTTGGTTATGTCGTAGACCTGGAAGGTGCCCTCCTGCCAGTTGTAGAGGACCTCCGCATTGGAATTGACCACATAGAGCCGGTTCGCGGCCACGTCGAAGGCCATGGCAGATGGAGTGGCGAGCCCATCGCCGAGCTCCGGAAAGATGCTCCCGCTCTGGGCGCAGCCCGAGACGAGAATCACAAAAGATATTAATGAAATGAGGATTCGAGCCATGGAATTGAAGGGCTATTATCCAAAAAAACCCAGGGTGTCTATAGAAAAGCTCGCTATTTTTGGACCAATCAACGCCTTGGAATACAAGGCGATATCAGGCTATTCCAAAGAGCCTGCGGGCCTCGGCCGGGCTCGCCACCGGCCTTCCGATCTCTCCGGTGATTCGCGCCACGCGCGCGACGAGCTGTGCGTTTGATTTTGCGAGCTCGCCCTTGTGAAAATAGACGTTGTCCTCGAACCCAACGCGCACGTGGCCGCCGTACGCGACCGCGGCGACGGCGCACGGGGTCTCGTAGCGGCCGATGCCAGCCACGGCCCAGGTGTCGTCAGGATCGACGAGGCCCGTCATGAACGAAAGGTTTTTGAGCTCTCCCGAAAGCCCGCCGTCCACGCCCATCACGAACTGGTAGTGCACCGGCTTCTTGAGCAGACCCTTCTTCACAAGGCGCCTTGCCGCCTCCACGTCGCCAGCGTCGTAGACTTCGACCTCCGGCACCACGCCGAGCTTCTGCATCTCTCCGGCAAGCGCACGCACGTCCCTGGGGTGGTTGAGAAAGATGTCGTCGCCGAAGTTCATGGAGGCGAGGTTGAGCGAAGCCATCTCCGGTTTCAGCGCGACGATCGGCGCGACCCTCTTCTCCATCGGCTCGCCCACCGCGCCGCCGGTGGAGATCTGGATGATCGTCTCCTTCGGACAGGCCTTGCGTATCGCCTCGATCGAGGCGCGGAAGCGGTCGAGGGACTGGGTGGCGACGCCCTTTTCATCGCGCACGTGCAGGTGGATGACCGCTGCGCCGGCCTTCACGCATTCGGAGGCCTCTCGCGCCTGCTCCTCGGGCGTGATCGGGAGGTTCGGGTTCATATCGCGCGTGGTCTCGGCCCCGGTGATGGCTGCGGTGATTATGAGAGGATGCATGCCGCCCCCTTTCCAGATGCGCAGGGATATAATAACGATCCGGAGTTGGCCACAAAAAAATCGCGGGTTTCATTCGACGTAGAGCATATCCACCGCGTCGCCCTGCCTCTGGAAAGCGATGAAGTTGGCGGCCAGGGTCTCCAGCTCGTCGTCGCGCGCGCGTATGCAGCCGTGGGTCCTTGATGTGTGCCTGTTGTAGCGGCCGCCGTGCACGAAGAGGCCCCGGTTCCATGCGATCCGATCGACGCCTCCCGTCGGCGCGCCGACCCTGAAACGTATCCGGCCCTGCGATACGTTGTAGCTGCCGTCCATCACACCTGCCCAGCCCGGCCCTGAGACCCTGCTCTCGCCCGGCAGCGGGTGGCCCAGCCCGAACCTTCGGTAAAAATCATTCCTGTATTGCACGGAGTAAAACTCCGGGACGCCTATCGTGAACTCACCGTCGGGCACGGGCCCCCTGCCGCCCACGACCGCGGGATCCACCTTCGGCCTCGTCGTGCGGTTGGCTGCCTGATACTCGGTGACGAGATAGCCCTCGCCGTCGAAGAGCATCATGGTCTCCCTGTCACGATCGAAGAAGAGGCTCGCCAGACCCCAAGGGTCCCAATTGGATATCGGGTCGCCCTGCGCATAGGCGTAGAGGTTGATCTCGCCCACGCCCGCGTCGAAGGCACCATCAGCGAACCACCTGCCGAACGGATACGCGCCAAATGATTCCATGGAGCCGAGCGGGCGATTGGGGATCGCGGCGCGCGAGGCCTGTCCCTGGCCCGCGTGATACGACAGCCCTGGCGCCATCTCGAATGTCGCATCCGCGTATTGCGGAAATTTGTAGCCAAGCGGATCCGGCGTCGCGAAGGCGGCGATGCGAGGCACGTAATGCCTGTAGCGCATATACACCAGGCCGTCCGCCACATCGTGGAGCTGGCCCGCGAACCCGAACGGGTGCCTCCTGCCCATGCAAACTTCCACATCGATCGCCTCGCCATACGGATGGAAGTCGCAGCGCTGGCTCAGCGCCCCCTCCTCGACCGCGGCTCTGGCCGAGGCATTGCCATCGGTCACGATCGAGGAGGTATGATCGCCGCGGAGATAGGCGAGCGGCGCGGCCAACCCCTCCGCGTGCGCAAAGTCGAAGCGCTCCTCCTCGTCGTCGTAAAAAGAGGCCAGCCTCCATCCGTCCCAGATGAAGCGCGCGTAAGTGTCCCCCTCGCCCCCCTCGATGACGAGCCTCGCGAATGCGTCGTAGCGCCTGCGGTGATAGAGCTCAGAGGGGGTGATAATGGAGGAGAGCCTGCCGAACGGATCGTAGCCGTACCTTTGCTCCCCATCCGAAATCAGCCTGCCCGCGCCGTCGTATTCGAAGAGGAGCTCCCCGCCTTGGCTCGATGACGACACGACCTGGTTGAGGGCGTTGTATCGCATGCGGCGCACGCCGCTTCCGTCGTCCATGGCCAGCACGTTGCCCGCAGGATCGTATTCATACCCGTAGCTGATCGCGCCGACGGAGGCCGCCTCCGTCAACCTCCCCAGCCCGTCGCGGCCGTATCGAATCGTGGCGTCCAAGAGGGAATCGTTCGTCGAGACCACCTTGCCTGCGCCGTCCCTCTCGCGCTTCCACGATGCGAGGAGATCGTCTCCTCTCGCATATCTCCTGGAGATCTCCCTCCCCCACGCGTCGCGATCCACTGAAAGAGAGACGCCGTCAGCCATCTTCGCGGCAATGAGGTTGCCCAGCGGATCCCGGGAGATCTGCGCCACACTGCCCTTCGGCCCCATCATGGAGGCGAGCCCGCCCGCGGCGTCGTAGGCGTAATACAGCGACCCGCCGCCGGGGAGGGAGAGCGCGATCCGTCTCCCTGCGTCGTCGAAGCTCCTCACTATCCACGAATCCCCGGAGCCCTCTGCGATTGGCCTCGACATGGAATCGTAAGCGATGCGCACCTCTGAATCGTCCCACGAATCAGAGGGATCGTTCTCGTCGAAGGCCCGCAGAAGCCTCCCCATGCCGTCGTATTCAAATGTTTGAATAGTCGCCCTCTCCCTAACCCCTGCCTGTCCGGCAGGCAGGCTCTCCCCTCGAGGGAGAGGGAAGGGTGAGGGGGCGCCCTGCGTTGCAGTGCGCCTCGTCATCCTGCCTGCAGGGTCGCGCTCGATCTCCATCACGCCGCCATCCCTGTTTATCATCTTCGACACGCGGCCTGCGCCGTCGTACGCGCTCCTCTGTTCCGAGCCGTCCGCAAATCGCTCGATCGAGAGCCTGTCCTGGGCGTCGTATTCAAAGGAGGTTCGGTTCCCGTTGGGGTCCACGATCGCTGCGAGCCTTCCGTTGCCGTCCCATCCGAACTTGGCCATGGACTTAAGGCCATCCCCCTGCCTTGCGATCGCGATGCGCCTGCCCATGTCGTCGTATTCGAAGATCGATTCGATGCCGGAGGGATCCATCGCCGACCGAAGCAGCCCCATGCCGTCATATCTGTATCTCCACGGGCTTTCCGTGCCCTCCGTATGAGATGCGAGCATCCCCGCACCGCGGTATCTTCGCTCGACGAGGCCATACCTCTTCCCCTCCTTCTCGACAAAACTCTCGATCACCCTGCCGGATCGATCGCGCACAAACACCTCGGCCGATCCGTCCGGCGCCACCATGCGAGCGAGCTCGCCAAGTCCGTCGTACTCATAAGAGGTCCGGCTCCCCAGCGCATCCGCCTCGGAGATGAGCCTGCCCTGGACGTCGTATTTCCGGCTCGTGCTCACCCAGCGCGAATTCTTAGGATCCTCGCGCCAGAGCCTCTGCGAGCGCTGCGCGATCATCTCGCCCGCGTACTCGAAACGTTCCTCGGAGAGGAGCACCCCGTCCGCATCCATCCTCTTGATCGCGACGATCCTGCCCGCGCGGTCCCTCGCGTAATCGATCCGGTTTCCCAGCGCATCCGTCTCTGATACGATCTCGCCGAATCCGTTGCGCTCAAGACGCGCGATACCGCCTCCGCCGTCGATGTAAACGATCGCCTCACCGTCGAGGTCCCGCTCCACGCACTCGCGCGACGAAACCTCCGAGCCTGCGCCACGCACGATGCAGCGCATCCTGCCGTCGTCATCGTAGAGATATTCGGTGCGATTCCCCTCCGGCATCGTACTGGACGCGAGCCTGCCCCCTGCATCGTACGCGTATTTGGTGACGAGGCGCGCCTCGCTGGACTCCTGCATGTCCCTCTTGACGAGACGATCCAGGGAGTCGTGCTCAAAACGATGTGCAACGGTCGATCCGGGTCTCTGTATCTCGATCGCGGAGACGTTGTCGTTGGCGTCGAAGCTGTATGCGATCGGCCAGAGGCCTTCGGCCTCTTCCTTCATCACCCCGTTGATGGAGTTGACGACGAACTTCACAGAGGAGCCGTCGGGCCCCGTCTGCTCTATGACGTTGCCGATCGGATCGTACCTGAAGGATTGCGAGGACTGCGCAACAGCTCCGAAGGCGCGCCTGTCGGCGCCCTCCCTCGCGTCCGTAACAACCCGCTTCAGATAACCGCCCCCGTCCCCGTCGTCCTCGACAAAGACGGGCCCGTCCTTCGAGACTATCGCAACTCCGTCGCCGTCAGGGTCCTGTGCAGAATAATATTCATAGGTCGTGACGACGTTGTTCGCGTCCTTTTCCTCGAGAAGCTGCCCCCGGCCGTCGAAAAGAAACGCCGCCTTTCTCACCCAATCCGAATCAGGGTCGCATCTTTCGTAGCGAGCCTCCGGATCATACGGGGATTGCTGCGAGTACTCCGTCCTCTCCTCCAGGCCATCGGGATATTTGACCCATTCGATCCTCCCAAACCTCTCCTCCCTCTTCATCTCTGTCGCGCGCACGGGACCCTCGCCCGCGGGCCTCTCCGCGATCATCATGGGAAGCCCCCTCTCGTCATACGCGTACTGCTCACACCTGCCGGACGGGGAACACGAATATGCGAGGGCCCCGTCGCTGAAGCCTGCGTATTCCAGAATGCGATACGCGTTGCCGAGCCATCTCCAGCGCCTGACGAGGTGTCCCTCTGAGTCGTGCTCGTACAAGGTCGTGACACCCGACTCGTCGACGATCCACGCGCGGGATGCTATGGCGCCGGTTCCTGCCGCATACTGCACGCGCATCCACGCGCCGTCGCCGTAGCGCTGCGCGATCACACGTCCCTCTCCGTCATAGCGATTTCTCAAAAAGACGCGGCCGGCCGGGTCCATGATCATGGATATGCGGTGCGAACGCGGGTCTCCCTCCGGAGGGGTCTCGTACCGGTATGCGGTGAGCTTTCCTTTTGGGAACTCAGCGACAGCGGGCGAGCGGACGCCGATGAGCTCCCCGTGCCCGTTGTATTCGAACCGTATCTTTCTCCCTGCGAAGTCCTCGATTGATGAGATGAACCCGTCATCTCTCCGCTCGAACACCACCCTCCTGCCGAAGACGTCGACGATCGCCGCAAGGATGCCGTCTCCCCCGTACTCATAGACCATGCAGTTGCCGTGCCTCTCGCACTTGGAGAGCGGCCGCCCTCTCGAATCGAATTCAGTGACAACACCATCGACCGAGGTGATAAGAAATTTTCCGTCGTCGACCTCAGAGAGTTTCGATAGCACGCCGGACGAAGATGAGAACCCGTCTTTCTCTCTCGCGTAGAAGAATTTCCTACCGCGCTCGTCGACATGCGTGAGGCCCGAGCGCCCTTCATCCTCCCACGGGAGCAAGCGCTCTGCGAACGAGTGGGTCCATCTCCAGCCCAGTTCGCCCTTGAAGTCCGAGCGGCCGCGATAGATGCGCGCGAAGCGGAAATCGAGGCCGCGGCCCGGGATCACTAAGTCCGTCACCTCCTGCACATATTCGCCGTTGTGGAGCAGCACCGGGTCGAGCGGGCCTTTGTCGGACGGCTCCTGCGCCGGAACGCGCTCGATCTCCATTATAGCTGCGGCCGGGCCGAGGAGATGCGTCGTCTCGAGCGCATCTGCCGCAGCCTGCGCAATCAGATCGCTCGCGCGCTCGTTGAGCGCGGCCATATCCCCTTTCACCTTGTCCAGCGTCTCGCCCATCGCATCCGCAGGCCTCCATCTGCCGCGCTCTCCGAGCAGCTCCTCCGGAAGCCCGAGCCTCTCCTTCAGCTCGTCGAACGATGTCGGCACGCCGTCAAATGGGAGGGCATCGGCCGCAGCCTCCCCCAGCCTCTTCATCTCTGTCTCAAGATTGGCCAGCGCGCCTCGCACGGGCGCTGTGAGCGCCTCCTGGATCTTCTTGAGCTCCGCCTCCATCTGCATTGCCAGTCCCCTGAGCTCGGCCTGCGCAAGCTCCATGGGTCTCGCGAGCATGGAATCTATGCGATCCGCCTTCTCCTGTACGCGGTCCAGCGGCGCTGTCACCTTTGCCAGCGCCTTGTCGAACGAGACACCCATGCCAAGGGCGCCAGCCAGATCCCCCGCCATAGCGCCCAGCTGCATGAGGGTGAGGCTGATCGCCTCCTTGTTCTCGATCTGCCAGACCATGACCCGCGTCACCTCGACCGCGCGTTTGAGCTCGTGCGCGTCCACGAACGCGCCCCTGTACGCGCGCGCGTAGTGCTCGGCCGCAACGGCGGCGAGCATGGAGGCGTAGGCCGCGGTGGGCAGTTTGATGATCGGTCGATTCAGTATGGAATCTTTGAAATCCAGAAGCACATTGCCCGGCATCCTCGCCCTCGCCTCTTCGACGTAGCGGTCAAAGGCCTCGGGTCCGCGACGCAGCGCCTCCATCGCCTCGGGCGGAAGATTGCCCGAGAGCGCATCCTCGATGCGGCCCCTGATGCCCAGCACGGTCCCTTCGCCCAACACACGGGCCAGGTTCGATGCAGCGAGGCTGGAGACGTTTTCAAGTTCGAAAGCCCGGCGCACCGAGCCCCGCAGGTCCTCGATGTCGATAAATTGCGATATCCCCTTTTCCGCCAACTCCTTCCTCACGCGATCAAGAGTAGAATCGTAGAGATCCGACGCGATCGCATCGAGCTTGTCATTGAGGCTCGTGTCGAGTTCGGCCGCGACCCTTTCCGCGATCTTCATCGCCTCCTCCGCCCCTTCGCTGCCGAGTACCGCACCGAGCAGGTCGCGCCCGATCAGCTCACGCGCCTTTCCCGGGAGCCAGGCCTTGAGCCTCTCCTTCAAATCGGCCTGGACCGCAGATTTGAGGCCCGCATCCTGCCTGAAGAGGACGGATAGATCGATCGGCCCATCGCCGCGGCCGGAGCTGTTCACGGCGCGGGCGAACGCATCGCAGAGCCAGTCGCTCCCCTCCTTCGTCATCGCAGCACGCATCGCCTCTCGCGCGCGGCCCTCCACAAAACCTGCCACGCCGTCGAGGGAGAGGGTGTCCGTGATCTGCGACGCATCGGAGGCCAGATGGATCTCGCTGACTGCCAGAGAATGGCCTGACATGAGTGCAAGGAGGATGGGGATGATGATCGCGGAGAATCGTTTCATGGGACCTGCGAAAAGCAGGATCCGTGCCAACTGCCCGCAAAAAAAATGACGAGATATAATGAGGACTTGGTTTCGCCTGAATTTTTCAGGGTGCATCGAATCTGTGCAGTGCTGCCCAGAAACGCAGCACCTAGCGGCAACTGATTCCCGGCTCTCCATCGAAGATCGCGATGCATCTGCGCGAGGCGCCGGAGGGAAGCGCAACACCCCTCTTCAGCACGCGGCCGGTGGGCGGATGGACCACCTGAACCATGTAGGAGCCGGGCTTCACATCCAGCGCTGCGAAAGGGGTCTCGCGGCCGCTGGCGTAACCCGGCACAGTGACGAGCCCCCAGGGCCTCGCCGCGACAGAAAGCTTGGCCGCCGCCATCCTCCTCAAAGAGAAGCTCTTCACGAACGCCGTTGATTCAGGGCCGATGCTGAAATCTTCTGAGACAGGTTCGAAACCCTCGCTCCGTAGCTCGACGCGGCCTTGAACGGTCTCGTTGAGATCAATGCCGGAGATCGTGAAGGGAGTGGTTATCTCGCGCGACTCCTTGCCGATCCTGAGAAAACCCTTTGCGCCCGACGGCAGGCTCTCTATGGCGATCGTTCCCTTCTGCGCCGGCGGTCGATCGACCCTCTCTTCGCCCGTCTCTGCCGACCTGGCGACAATCGCAGCACCCTTCGGCATCGGCGCAAACGCGGTGGTCGCAGTGAGGATCGACGCCATCACGGCGAGGCGCCAAGCGTATCCCATCGCGGTGGGCAACCCGGAAAGCGCCCGGCCGCGCAGCGCGGTCATCCTCCGCGTGGGCTGACCCTCGACCCTGAACGAAGAGGCGCTCCTCTCGCGCGCGATCTCCTCGGGGAAGAGGTCCTTGAGATACGCCGCAAGGTCCAGGCTAGAGCCGATCAAGTTGAGCGAGCGCACGGCGCTGCGGAGTTCGGAGAGCATCTCGCCCGCGCCATGGAAACGTCCCGAAGGATCCTTTGCCATGGCGAGCATCGCGAGCGCGCGAAGCTCGGCCGGCATGCCCTTCATCCCTTCGAGCGCGAACTCCGCCTTCGCCACCATCTGCAGCGTCTCGTACTCGCACCTGCACGCGAAGAGCCTCCGCGCCGAGAGCATCTCGTAGAGCACGATGCCCGCGGCGAAGATGTCGGTGCGCGCGTCTATCGGCTCCCCGCGCGCCTGTTCAGGGGACATGTACGAGTACTTGCCCCTGATCTGGCCCGCGTCCGTGCGTTCGCTGCGGTGGAGTCCCTTGGCGATGCCGAAGTCGGTCACCTTCACCTCGCCGTTCCACGAGAGCAGTATGTTCGAGGGCGAGACGTCGCGGTGCACGAGCCCCATAGGTTTCCCGTCCGCGTCTTTGCATCGGTGCGCGAACTCGAGCGCGACGAGCACCTGCTCGATTATATATAGCGCGTGCTGCGGCGGCATGGGGGAGCGGTCGCGGATCAGCCTGTTTATGAGCCTGGCGCAGTCGATGCCATGGACATACTCCATCGCCAGAAACGGCGCGCCGCCTTCGGTCCCCAGCTCATGGACCTGGACGATCGACTGGTGCGGCAGGAGGCAGAGGACCCTCGCCTCGTCCTTGAGCATCTTCGTCAGCTCCTCGCTCGTGCACCACGACGGCAGCAGCCTCTTTATGGCGAGCGTCTTTGAGAAGCCCTCCTGCGCATCCAGACGGGCCCTGTAGATCTCGGCCGTGCCGCCGCTCGCGATCTTCTCAACCAGGGTGTACCTGCCGAATCGGCAAGGAAGGTGCATGGGACTGCAGCAAAGCAAACCCCGTGCCAAGCAAAGACACGGGCAGAACATATAATGATATGGCGAGCGGATGCCGGGCTGATGGGGGAGATGCGCCGAATCCTGAACACAAATTCAGGACTGCGGACAGCTATGCGCGGACCAACCTCTTCAATATCTTCAGATTATTCGTATCGCTCCGAACCGCATCCCCTTCCTTCGGCGTCTCGAGGATCATGGGGATATCGGCAAGCCTTCGGTCGTTCATGATGAGCCTGAAGCCGGGCAGCCCGATCCTGCCCTTGCCGATAGGCGCGTGGCGGTCGATGCGGCTCCCCAGCTTTCCCTGGCTGTCGTTGAGATGCATGGCGACGAGGTTTCGGATCCCGATCGCTTCATCGAACTCTCGCCAGGTCCTGGCATAGCCCTCTTTTGTGCGCAGCTCGTATCCGGCAGCAAAGGAGTGACAGGTGTCGAAGCAGACCTTGACCCTGCGCTTATCATCTATATGGGCGATGATCGAGGCCAGTTCCTCGAAGCGACCCCCTATGGAAGCACCCTGGCCAGCCGTGGTCTCGAGCGCCACTCCGGCCGAGAGGGCTTCCGTGGCATCGAGCACGGAAGTCAGCGCCTCGGCGATCCTCTTTATCCCCCACTCGAGGCCGTTGCCCTTGTGCGAACCAGGGTGGACGATGACCCAGGGAATGCCGAGAGCGGAGGCACGTTCGATCTCGCCCTCCATGGCATCGATGGATTTGCGCCAGATCACGGCATCGGGCGCAGCGAGGTTGATGAGATAGCAGGCATGCGCCACTGCGACGCGGATACCCTGCTCGTTCATATTGCGTTGGAAGCCCTCAGCCTGCGCCTTTTTTATGGTTGCGGCATGCCACTGCTGGTTGGAGCCGGTGAAGAGCTGGATGGCGGTTGCACCGATCATGCCCCCCGCTAGCGGCGCGTTCTCCACCCCGCCCGCGATCGAGCAATGCGCGCCGAGGAGCCTGTTGCATTTGATGCGCTTCTTGACCATGCGCAATTGATTCCAGAAACGCGGCCCCACGGCAATCAGGATCTTTCACAAGGAGAAGGTGTCGTGGAAGGCAGCCCTGGGCGCCGCGGTGGCGGTCCTGGGAGCCGCAATCCTGTTCAATGCCTAGAAACAATGCAGGGGTGCAGTGAAACGCTGCACCTGCGAAACTTCCTCGCCTGATTCTTAAGAGTTTTTCCCTGGCCCGCAGATTGCATTCCACATCTTTTATGTCGTGAAAGCAAAAAACAAACATACGTGCAGACTTGAGGTTCCAATTTGGAACCTCAAGTCTGTAATATTATGAATTAAAAGGAGATTGTATGACAGAAAACAATAGCCTTTCAGCATGTATTGTCGAAAACAAAATTATGAGCCTCAGAGGGCAGAGGATCATACTGGATTTCGATTTGGCCACTATTTATAGCGTATCAACAAAGAACCTCATCAAAGCGGTAAAAAGAAACCGGGATCGATTTCCCGAGGACTTTATTTTCCAACTCTCAAATCAGGAATTCAATGATTTGGAATCCTTATTGCCAAAACGAGATTGGGGCGGCAGGCGCTATCTCCCGTACGCCTTCACCGAGCATGGCGCAGTGATGGCTGCCAACATCCTAAGATCAAAGCGAGCGGTCAAGGCGAGTATCTTTGTAGTGCGGGCGTTCGTGAAGTTGAGGCAGTTTCTAGCATCTCACAAAGAGCTGGCCGAGAAGCTTATCGAGTTGGAGCGACAGGTCGGGACCCACGACAAGGCGATCGTCTCGATGTTTCAGGCGATAAGAATGCTCATGTCCCCAACGCAGGGGAAGAGGAAGAAAATAGGGTTTATTTGGTAGGAGATGAGGCGATGGGAATGCGATATTACTGCGATGATAAGGTGTTCTATTGAATCATGTCCCCGTGCGCAGCATCATTGCAGCTGACATCATCGGCATTGTCATTACGGGCAGCGGCTGAAAGGGTTTCATCATGGCAGGACTAACTTCACGGAGCCCAGAGTCCCTGTAGATCAGCGCACCGGTGGCAAGAGGGCCCGGGACAGGGCGTTTCTCGTGACGATCGAGGAAATGCACGCGATCGCGGTCGATGCCGATCCCGCGCGCATGCTCGACGATATCCTCGTCGAACTCCTCGAGCCTCGCGAATCCGCCTGCCGTGTAGGCCCTCTCCACCAGCAGGTGCTCAATGCCCTCTTCGTCGCGAGTGACCTCCAGCATGCGCCTCGCCATCACCTCGTCGTCTATCACGTAGTTCGCCAGCTTGAACTGACCCCAGAGGAGCTTGTTCAGCGGCTGACCGTGGCCGTTGGTCATCTCTGCATAAAGGCTTGAGAGCCTCTGGCAAGTCTCCGTAGGGATCATGCCGTGGAACGCGAGCTTCTCCACCAGCCCTGTTATCTCGGTGAGCACTGTGCGCCTGGCCACCTTGACACCCCTCGTAAGGCCCGTGACGAGATTCTTGAGATCTATGCGGGCATTGGCGAAGAGATCGCCGTAGGTTTCGCGGATCTTTCCATAATTGAGCTCCATGATCTCATGGAGACTGCCTATTCCCCTGTCGTCCGCCTCCTGGCTCCTCAGCGAATTGATCAGCATGCGCAACCTGTCGGGCAGATCCCTGAACTCGCCTCCAACTCCCGGTATCGAATTCACGTGCGCGGCGAGCTGGGCCGCGGCCTGCTTCATCACAAGGGCCCTCGCCGCTCCGGCATCAACCGCCTCGCCAGCTGATTCGCGCACGTTCCTCCACTCCCTGCGCCAGCGCTCCACGAACACAGGCGAGAAGCCGAGCTTCTCGACCATCCGGTCGTATCTCTTCTGATGCTGAAGTTCGCCGCCCTCCACCCTGATCACGGAGAACTCGCCGAGGAGCGACCTGAGTATGCCGACACCCTCTTCGTCCATGAACGACGCGGACTGGGCAAAGAGCGTGATGAGTCCCTTCTCCAAGAGGTGCCTGCGCACGGCCTGCGCGCCGCGCCAGCGCATTGCATCGGCAGGCTCGTCAGGCGCACTCTCCCTGAAGAGCATTGCAGAGCCCTCGTCTTCGCCGGCCTTTTCGCGCAGGAACGAGAGGAGGGTCTTCTCGACATCTGACCTCAGAACCGCTCGCGAATCGCCCTCAATATCACGATGCGAGCGATAGAACTCTTTGCTAACCTCTTCAGGCAGGGAATCGAGTGCGGAGATGGCCCTGATCGTGCTCAGGGTGTTGCGAACTGATTTCCACTTCGCAGGGTCGGTAGCCTCGAATACCCTGCTCGCCACCGCGCGCCTGTCGTCGTCGAGTTTGGATAGAAAATCCAGCATCGTTGTTACAGAGTCGCGGAATCCGATGAACCGCGGCTGGCCAGCGAAGCCCCTGAGGTTTCGCGCCGCCTTATCCGAGAGCCCCAGGTCCTCGATCCATATGCCGGACTCGAATCCGGCCTTGAAGAACCCTACGCGCGAGAGTTGAATGAAATTCGCCTTCAGCAAATCGCCTATAAAGGTCGGGTTTTGCGTATATAGTTTAAGGGCTGCATTCGCCTCTACAGCAACATTTGGCAAGCCCTCTGTAATTTTCGCTATCACGCGCACAGAGATTTTGGTCACTTCCCAACCCATACGCTCGAGGGAGGGGAGCCGGAAGGGAAAACCGATGGAAGATAGGGAGATGTGCTGCGGTTCTGGATGCTCCATCAGTCTCTGCAAGGCTAGTACCTCACTATAGTTCTCAGACGATCCCTCAACAAATTTTGCGCATAGGGTTCTATAGGCATCAGTCGCTAACATGCACACGTCCACATCAGAGTGCTCCATCAGTCTGCGCATGACCTTGGCACCTTTATAGACCTCAGGCGAGCCCTTTGCGAACTTCGTGGACAGGGCTTTATAGGCAGCGATCGCATTAATACACACACCCCTTTCAGAGTCCTGCATCAGTCTGCGCAGGGCCTCTGCTTCGCTATAGACCTCGGGCGAACCATGAGAAAACTTTCCGGCAAGATGTTCGTAGGCCGCGAATATACCACCTCCGAGACTCGTATCTTTCATCGCAGTGCGCAGTGCAGCAGCACCCGGATAGACCTCGGGCGCACCCTCCGCAAACTTCAGGGCGAGATGTCCATAGAGATGCACCGCTGCCTGCCGTACATTCCAAATATGACTTGTCAGCTCGCCGCGAAGTCGCGCAGCCTCGATGTATATCGCCTGTTCCTCCGGGCGGAAGAATGCGCTGGCCGGCCCTGACGCTGAATTTGTTATGATTTGGTCATTCAACTCAAATTGCACATAGGTATCCGCCACGGTATCATCAGCCACAGGCGCATCGTGATCGTGCGGCTCGATCGCATCCTGAGTCGCGGGCACGACCGGCCGCAGGCCCACCTTTTTCACGTCATCGGACATCCCCACTCCTTACGCGCTCGAACGGGCGCAGGAAAAATATCAGCATTATTATCGACACTGACTTGAATAAGTTGCGCAATTTGGGAGAGCTGAAAGCGTGGGTGATATACTTAAGGATATCAATGAGTTAAATGCACAGGAGCGATGGGAATGCAAGGGTGCTGTGATCTAGCGATTTCGGGCCTTTCCGGAGGAGACCTAAAGGCGCTCCCTTGGAAAGGCCCGAAAGCGGAGCCTGGAGGCGTATGTTGTGTGTCACTGCGATAGGCGCAGGGGACGCCCCTTTGCGACAATCGGGCGCAGCTTCGAGCGTAGTGTATTCGGAAGTGAAAAATCGGACTGGTTTCGCGAATTGGAGGCTGACAAGCGGAAGACATCCAATTCGCTTCCTTAGTGAGAGGCTATAATGCTCTGAAACCAGGCGATTTTTCACGACGAAAAACGGAGCGAGTGGCGCCGTCGCAATGGGGCGTCCCCGATGAGCCTGTCGCAACGATTGGATATCGATATCCGGGGGATCCTTCGCTGCGCTCAGGATGACAACTTGAGGTGACCGCTGCTGAAGCTGCTTTCGGTCGGTCGCACAAACCGCGACCGCTGCGAAAGCAGCTTCAGGTCGGTCACTGTTCGCGGACTGTCCCCTGTCAGGGAATCTTCTTCGCCACCTCGGAGAGCGATTCCTTGATTATCCCCTTCGCCTCGTTCAGGTCCTCGTCCGTGTGGCGGTGCATGATGTAGGAGTGATGATACGGCTGCATGAAGAGGCCGCGGCGGATGCACTCGGTGAAGAAGAGTTTGCGCCGTTCCTTGTATTTCTTCTCAGGGTCGGCCTTGAAGGTGATGTAGGGCATGGGCGGGATGCCGGAGAGCTCCGCTGCGACGCCGGATGAGCCCACGATCTCTTTCACGTCCGCCAGAAACTTCGTCCCGCGCTCCCATATCCTGTCGCATACCTTCTCGCGCTCCAGTATCTCGATAGTCTTCAGGGCGGCCACGATCTCCAGACCATTTGGGAAGAAGGTGGAGGAGATGAAGACATGGTTCTCGGCAAGGGGCTTCATGATATCCCTGCGACCGCAGACGATCCCGATGGGATAGCCGTTCGCGATCGCCTTGCCGAATATCGCCAGGTCCGGAGTGACGCCGTAGCGCGCCTGAGCGCCGCCCAGCGAAACGCGGAAACCGGTGCGCACCTCGTCAAAGACCAGCACCGCCTTGTGCTGATCCGCGAGCCTCCGCACCCCTTCCAGGAAGCCGGGCTTCGGCGCCTCCACCGGCTTTGCCAGCGGATGGCCGACCGGGGTGATGATTATCCCCGCG
>JBAZOP010000068.1 GCA_041648665.1 bacterium
TTGCCGTCCTTGAGATACTGCGCGATCGTCTCGCGCGCGAGTTTGAGCAATGTCGCTCTTTCGGCATCGGTAAGTCTCTGCGCCATATCGCCCCCTCTTTCAAACGCGATATCATATGCAATATGCACAATGACGCAAGGGGCAACAATTTGGCCATTGCATATTTCGGCCGGATAAATATTGTCCTGCCTGCCATGAAAAAGGACCTCAAGGGCAAGTCGGTGGTGCTCGGGATCGGCGGCGGGATCGCGGCGTACAAGTGCTGCGAACTGGCCAGGCTTTTGACCAAGTCCGGGGCGGATGTCCACTGCGTATTGACCTCCGCCGGGGCCCAGTTCGTAACCCCTCTCACGCTCCAGACGCTCACGGCGAACCCGGTGCACACGGACATGTGGAACCTGATCCAGGAAAAGGAGATCAGCCACATCTCGCTTGCGGACCGCGCGGACCTGGTGCTCGTCGCCCCCGCGACCGCGGACCTCATCGCCAAAATCGCGCACGGGATCTGCGACGATCTTCTCACCACCGTGATCTGCGCGACAAAGGCCCCTGTCCTCTTCGCGCCATCCATGAACTCCAACATGTGGGATAACCCCATCACGCAGGCCAACGTGGCAGGCCTTACGAAGCTCGGCTACAGGTTCATGGAGCCCGGTGTGGGGGAACTCGCGTGCGGATACGAGGGCAAAGGAAGGCTGCCGGAGCCTGATGAGATCCTCCAGAAAATAATCCGCCTTATGAAGTAGTTTCGGGCTTCAGGAAAGCACGTTCGAGAGTATCACGTACGCCAGATCCTCTTTGGGAAGTTTGGGGAGTCTCACCCTCTTTCCCGATCTGCTGAACAATATCGCGCGGCTGGCCAGGGCCCCGATGGCGTCCTGGGTGTTGGCCACGACCCAGCTGCAGCCCTTCCTGCGCAGTTTCTCGCGGGCGTTCTCCTCCAGGTTCTTGGTCTCCAGCGCGAACCCCACGATCCTCTGCTGCGGCCGTCGCCTCTTGCCGATCTCCATGAGGATGTCATGGGTCCTCACGAGCTCGATGTTCGGCGGGATCGGCCCCTTCTTCATCTTCTCCTTGAGCATGCGCCTCGGCCGCCAGTCCGCGACCGCGGCGGCCATGATGACCACGTCGGCCTTGGCCGCCCTCTTCTTCACTTCGCGGTACATCTGCTCGGCCGAGACCACGTCCACGCGGGTGATTCCCTCCGGGGTCTTCAGCGCCACAGGCCCTGAGATCAGGGTGACCAGGCAGTCCATGTCGCGCGCAGCCGCGGCGAGCGCGAATCCCATCATGCCTGAGGAGTCGTTGGATATGAAGCGGACGGGATCGATATATTCCCGCGTGGGCCCCGCTGTGATCAGGACCCTGAGTTTCCTCTTGCCCTCCAGCCTTCCCCTGAAGCCGTCCATACGATCAATCTTTTAGCATTTTTCTGAGGTCATAGAAAGCTCAGAGTCATGAGGACCGTGAGCCCGATGACACCGGCCACGGTGACCCATGAGACCGTGTTCCAGACCCGGCCGTTTGTGAACTCGCCCATGACGTCGCGCCGGTTGGCCAGCAGGATCATGAAGATGAGGATGAACGGAAGCACGATCCCGTTGACCACCTGCGAGAAGACCATCATCCTAAAAAGCGGGAAGCCGGGGATGAGGACCACCCCCATGCCGATGAGGATGGTGGCGGTGAAGAGCGAGTAGAACTGCGGGGCCTCGGAGAAACTCTTGTTGATGCCGGCCTCGAAACCCAGGCCCTCGCACACGTAGTAGGCCACCGCCAGCGGCAGCACGCACGCGGCGAAGATCGAGGCGTTGAACAGGCCGAAGGCGAAGAGCCAGGAGCAGTAATCGCCGGCCAGGGGCCTCAGGGCGAGAGCGGCGTCCGCCGCGTCCACCACCCTTATCGAGGAGGGATAGATCGTGGCCGCACAGGCCACTATTATGAAGAAGACGACCACCCCGGCCATGATGCAGCCGGCGATAGCGTCCCAGCGCGAGTGTCTTATGTTCTCCACGCCCACGCCCTTCTCCACGATCGAGGCCTGCAGGAAGAAGAGCTGCCAGGGGGCGATCGTGGTGCCGATGATGCCGATGAGCATGTAGAGATAGGGCATGTCGAAGTGGATCCTGGGTGTTACCATCGCCATGCCAACCTCGGACCAGCCGGGTTTGGCAAGAAAGCCGGAGACGATGTAGGAGATGTAGAAGAGGCACGCCACGAGAAAGACCTTCTCGACCAATTTGTACGTGCCCTTGACCACGAGCAGCCACACGAGCAGCGCCGAGATCGGCACGCTGACGTACTTGGAGACACCGAAGATGCCAAGGCTCGCGGCCACGCCCGAGAACTCGGACATCGTGTTGCCGAGATTCGTGACCATGAGCGCCAGCATGGCGTAGAAGGTGACCTTGACCCCGAAATTTTCGCGGATGAGGTCGGCCAAGCCCTTGCCGGTCACCGCGCCCATGCGCGCGTTCATCTCCTGCACGACGATGAGCGCGAAGATCACCGGGACCACGGCCCAGAGCAGATCATATCCGAAGTGAGCGCCTGCGACCGAGTAGGTGGCTATGCCGCCCGCGTCGTTGTCCACGTTGGCCGTGATTATGCCCGGGCCCAGCACCGCCAGGAATATGACGATATTGCGCCAGAAACCCCTGGGCCCGGCGACTTTCGTTTTCTGGATTGCACTCATAAAAGATCAGAGGCCGGTGCGCTTGCCCCACGCCTCCTCGACCGCGGCGTGAAGCACGTCGTCCACGGTGATTATACCCTCGAGTTTTCCCTCATCATCCACGGCGGGCAGCGTGTAGAGGTTGTATTTATCCATGGCATACGCCACGTCCTTGACCGAGGCATCGACCTTCACGGACGGCGGCTTGTGCTGCATGACGTCGCTGATCTTCGCATCCATCGGCTCGAGCAGGAGCTTCCTGAACGATATCGAACCCGTGAGGACGTCGCGCTCGTCTATGACGAACGCCGTATAGATCGTCTCCGCCTTCTGTATCTCCACGCAGCGGATATGGTCGATCGCCTGCCCCACGGTCATGGCGGGCCTGAGCGATATGAACTCGGTGGTCATGAGCCCGCCGGCCGAGTCGGATTCGTGCGTCATGAGCTCTGCGATCTCGCGCGCCTTCTTCGCGGAGAGCATCCCCATGATGCGGTCCGAGTCGCGTTTCGCCAGCTTCGCCAGCAGATCCGTCGCCTCGTCGGCCGGCATCCGCTCCACGAGGCGCACCGCGGTCTGCGTGTCCAGCTCCTCGATGATGTCCTTCTGGAGTTTTAAGTCCAGCTCGGTGATCGTGTCCACCTGGCCCTGCACGTCCAGCGTCTTTATCAGCGCGGCGCGCTGGTATGGGTCGAGCTCGGCGAGCATCTGCGATATGTCGGAGGGCGGGATCTGTTTGAGCTGCTGCATGTCCACGTTCAGCTGTATCTGGCCGGTTGCGGACTGGATCGAGAGCGGCTGGACGTACTTCCAGGAGATCAGCCCCTCCTCGTTGAGATAGCGCGCATGGCGGTTGAATACGTGCACGAACGCGTCGACTATGCGCTCGAAGCCAAGCCTGCGCACCAGGCCGCGAAGGCCTATGTCCACGTGCGCGAGCCTGAGATCGTCGTCCACCCGGAGGAAATGCAGGTCGTTGACGCGCACCAGCTTGCGGTTGAACGTGTCCACCACCTGCTGGTCGAGGATGTTGCGCCGAAGCGTGGGCTCGTCCTCCTTACGATAGGATTTCACCTCTGCGAGCGACTCGATCGGGACCTTCAGCGCAAGCCCGCGATCAGTCTGGTGCACATCCTTCCACGGGATGACGTAATATCTCTTGTCGAATATCCCCTTCGATACGACGAGCGCGGTTACGCGCGGATAGACCTCGTCCAGGCGAGCCATGAAATCATAGGGGTGGCCGAGGAACCGTCCGTGACGGTCCACCACGTCCCTTTTCGAGAGATCGGTAAAGTATGTGAACATGGGTTTCTACTGCCAGGGTCTGCGTTATCCATTTTCGGGGGCGGACAATACTCCCCGACATCCCCAATGCAAGCAGTTTCATTAATTTGAGGCGTTTTCAGAGCACGTCCATCACTCCGGGGAGCACCATGTTCGGCCGGTAGAGCCCGAGCGCCAGCCCGTCCTTCACCAGCTCCACGAGTTTCTCCGCCTGGGGTTCGCGTATGAGCCCCTTTTTCATCGAGGCCCTGATGCCCAGCCGCAGCCTGGCCGCATAATCGAGGCGACTCAGGCCAGCGGGATCTATGTCGAGGCACGGCGCATGCTCCGGGTCCTTCAAAAAACCGATCGCCGCATCCATGGCGAGGTCCATGTAGTGCGAGCGGTTCTCCTCCTCGATGGGAAAGCGGGAGCGCCTGGCGTAGGCAGCGAGGCTCGCCCTCAGTCCCCGCATCTTCTGAAGCATGACGATCGAGTTGAAGATGCGCTTGTTCGTTGAGAAGGAGAAGAGAGTCTTCTTGAGGACCCGCTCCAGGAGGAGGTCGAAGCGCTCAATCGCAGGTTTGCCGATGGAGCCCAGCATCTTCCACGCCCGATCGCTCACGCCGACGTCGAAACGCATCTCCCAGTAGGTATGCGTGAGCAGCCTCGTGCTCCAGCTGCGCACGATCTTGACCGGGATGTAGTAGTTGTGCGCCACGACGTCCGCGGCCAGATGCATGAGATACCCGTAGGCAGCGGCCCTCTGCAGGTCGCCCTCCGCCTCGGCCAGGATCAACCTCCCCATCGTCCAGTTGTGGCAGTGGTGCAGATAGCCGTAGTAGCGCTTGCCCATGATGATGTCCGGGCTCGCGGCCCCGTATATGAAAGCATCGGGGAAGCGGCGCATGAGATCGGCGATCACCGGCGAGATGACTGCCAGCTTGGACATGGCGCCCAGGGCGATCTCCACGTGCATGCCCGGTCCCCAGGCGTGCGCGGCATTCGGCATGGCAATCACGATGAGCGCGACAATTACTGCGTAGACAAACACCATGTGCGAAACTATAGTCCGCTCCCGCAAGATCGTAAATAGGGAGTTGGCGGATGCCTGCACGGCAGAGATCAAAGGATATCCTCGACGCGGCGGGGGATGTGCGAAACCTCCTCGAATACGCGATTTCTCTGGGCCTCTACGAGCTGCCTAAGACAAGGCGCCCTGCCGGGGAACGCAAAACACAGGAGCTCAGGCCCGTGATGCCGATGCTGGCTGCCGGCGACAAGGCGAAGGCGATGGAGAAACTGCGGGCCGGGATAGGCGACTGCAAACTCTGCAAGCTGCACAAGGGAAGGACCAACCTGGTCTTCGGCGTGGGCGACCCGAATGCGAAACTCATGTTCATAGGCGAAGGGCCGGGCCGCGACGAAGATATGCAGGGCGAACCGTTCGTGGGACTGGCCGGTCAGCTGCTCACGAAGATCATCGAGGCCATGGGATACAAGAGAAGCGACGTCTATATCGCGAACATCGTGAAATGCAGGCCCCCCAACAACCGAAACCCCGAGCCGGACGAGGTCGCGGCCTGCGTCGGATTTCTCATGAGCCAGGTGAAGATAATCCGGCCCAGTGTGATCGTATGTCTCGGGGGGGTGGCACTCCAGAGCCTCTTTGGACCCGAGCTCAAGATCACGAGGGCCAGGGGCAAGCTCCTCGACTGGCAGGGAATACCCGTGATGCCCACCTACCACCCCGCCTTCCTCCTCCGAAACGCCAACATGAAGAAACCTGTCTGGGAGGATATGCAGAAGGTAATGGAATTATTGAAAAAAACGTGACCCGTAAAAACCCTTATACCGCTTGACGGCACACCCCCTTTCTGGTACCCCGACGCATCCTTAAAAGGCCTTAAATATCAATTATTTACAACGTTTTAAACAGACTGAACGCCAAGGGCGCAGAAACAGGGGAGGAGAACAAGATGAATCCGAAACCAGGCATAGGAATGAGCGCCGAACCAGCGGTCGAGATATCCACAAACATGTGCAAACAGGGCTCCAAGATCGTTCGAGGCGAGTCCAGGCCCGCGTTCATGAACCGGTGCCAGCCCAAGATGACTTACTCGGGCCATCCTATCCGCGAAGTCCCCTGGACGCTCCCCTACTGGACCGATTCGCTCTGCCCGGAGTGCGGCAAGGTGATACGCGCACGCAAGTTCTGCGAAGGCAAGGCGGTCTACATGGAGAAGGAGTGCGGAGAGCACGGCTACTTCCGCGAGCTGATATCGCCTGACGTGGATTTCTACATGTCGATGTTCACGCTGCGCTTCGGGGATCAGAGGGGGATCACCAATCCGCTAGTACAGGCGGAGTCCGGGAAGTCGTGCCCTGAGAACTGCGGGCTGTGCAACATGCACCACTCTCACACAGCCATGTCCAACATCGACCTCACCAACCGCTGCGACATGACCTGTCCTGTCTGCTTCGCAAACGCGAACGCGATGGGATTCATCACCGAGCCTTCGGTCGACGAGGTGCGCAGAATGCTCAAGACCCTGCGCGACAGAAGGCCCGTGCCCTGCAAGGTGATACAGTTCTCGGGCGGCGAGCCCACCATACACCCCAACTTCATCGAGATCGTAGCGATGGCGAAGGAGATGGGGTTCGGCCACATCCAGATCGCGACCAACGGCAAGAACATGTCGGACCTCGACTTCGCGCGCCGCTGCCGCGAGGCCGGGCTCGACTCCCTGTACCTGCAGTTCGACGGTGTTACCCGCGACGTTTACAGAAAGACCCGCGGCGAGGACTGCCTTGAGATGAAGCTGCAGGTCATCGAGGTATGCCGCAAGGTGGGGCTCAGGATAGTGCTGGTGCCCACGGTCATACGCGGCGTCAACGACGACCATGTGGGCGCGATCGTTCGCTTCGCGTGCGACCACTCCGACGTCATCACCGGCATCAGCTTTCAGCCGGTCTGCTTCACCGGCCGCATCGCGGAGAAGGACAGGATGCAACAGCGCTACACCATCACGCACCTCGCGCTGGACGTCGAGGAACAGACCGGCGGCACGATGCCGCGCACCAACTGGTTTGGGCTGGGTTGCACGCAGCCGCTCTCGCGCATCTCGGAAGCGCTCTCCGGCAAGCCCGCGTTTTTCGTATCATGCCACCCGGACTGCGGGGGCGGCGGATACCTCTTCATCAACCCGGAGGACAAGACCGAGATCAAGTCCATGACCGAGTTCTTCGACCTGCGCGGAGCGCTGCATGACCTTCAAGGTCTGGCCGACAAGCTGGCGGCCCGCAGGCGGAAGACGTGGTACAAGCTGCTCAGCTCCCTGGGACTCGCAAAGTCTGCAGACCTCATGGGCGGAGCCAGGGCGCTGCGCATCGTGAAAAAACACTTCGACGAGAAGAAGGCGCCGACCGGACTCACCTTCCGGAGGCTGCTCGGCGTCATGGACGGCTACAAGGACACGGAGAGGGGCAGACAGCCCGACGCCGAGAAGAAGTTCAGCTATAACACGATATTTGTCGCGGGCATGCATTTCCAGGACAGGTACAACTACGACTGCGAGCGCGTCAGGCGCTGCGTGATCCACCAGTCGGCCCCTGACGGCAACATGTATCCCTTCTGCACCTACAACTCGGGCCCATACTACAGGGCGCGCGTGGAGGAAAAAGAGCAGACGACCAAGATCAACGACTACAAAGAAGCCGGGACACCCCATTCTTCAGCAAACCGCAAGAAGCGCTTCCCGGCCGATCCATCGCTACCGCAGATCGTGGTGAAGGACTACGGGATCCGCGAAGGCGCCCCGCGCGAATACCACATGCCGGACAACTACGGCTGCTGCTCGACAGCGAAGGCATAGGAAGGATTACTGCAGGATCTTGGGCTCGTCGTCGGAAGCGGCTTCCTGAGCCGCGACAACCTCCGGCGCCTCCGCGCCCTCAGCGGACAACGGTTTGAAACATTCGATGCGGTTGCGGCCGCCCTCTTTCGCCCTGTAGAGGGCGATGTCGGCGTGGTCGATGAGGTCGTCCATCTCCTCGACGTCGTCCGGGTACGTGGCGATGCCGGCGGATATGGTGATGTCCCTGGTCACCTTGCGGTCCGGCGTGCTGAACCTGTGTCCCTCGACGAGCAGCCTCACCTTCTCCGCCACCGCTATCGCGCCGCGCTTGTCGGTGTCCGGAAGGAGGAGCACGAACTCCTCGCCGCCGAAGCGCGCCACCGTATCGACCTCGCGGAGGTTGCGCCTCAGTATCGCGCCTATCTGCTTGAGGACCTGGTCCCCCTGCAGGTGACCGAATGTGTCGTTGTAGTCCTTGAAGTAGTCCACGTCGACCATGATGAGCGACAGCGGCCTGTGGAATCGGATGGCCCTCTTCCACTCCATCTGCAACATGTTCTGGAAATGGCGGCGGTTGTTGATGCCCGTGAGCTCATCCTTGACCGTGAGCTCGCGCGTGCGGGTGTAGAGCCTGGCGTTGGCCACGGCCAGCGCTATCTGGCCGGCGGTGAGCGAGAGCATCTGCACGTCCTGATAAGTGAAGCTGGAGATACCGCGCCTCCCAAAGTTGATCACGCCCAGGACCTCGTCCTTGTAGATGAGCGGGATGGAGAGGAAGGACGAAGGATCGTCGGGTTTCTCGCCCTTGTAGTTGAGGAAGCGATCCTCGTGGCTCGTGTCCTTTATGTAGATCTTCTTGCCGGTCTGCGCGGCGAGCCCGGATATCCCCTCGCCCTTTTTGAAGACCATGCTTGCCACCGCCTCCGCGTTCTTGAATCCGAAGGCAGCCTTGATCTGCAGCTCCTCCGCTTTCTCGTCGAAAATCATCAGCGCGAACTCGTTCACCTTCAGATACTTCGTGAGCGTCGCCGCGATGGTCGAGTAAAGCCTGTCCAGGTCGATGATGGAGTTGACCTCCTGGCCGATCTCGTAGATCAGCGAGAGGTCCTTGACGAACTTTTCGAGCATCCTGTTGCTGCGCTCTATGATCGCGCTCTTCTCCTCGAGGCTCTTGCGGAGCCTCTCCTGCTCAGCCGCCATTATCCGGTCCTGCTCGGACTGGATGTTCTGGGCGGAGAGGTCGGTGATCCTGCTGAGCATCCTGTTGAACGAACGCGCCACTTCGCCCAGCTCATCGTCCGCGCTCACCGGAGCGCGTATGAGGAAATCGCCCCTCTCCGCGCGCTGTATCGCGCGTTTGAGTCCTCCGAGCGGCTTATCTAGGAACGAATGGATGGCCGCAGTGGCCGCGACGGCGGCCGCTACCGCCTCCGCCGCCGTGAATACCAGACCCAACTTTATCCCGAACACAGTCGATGAGAAATCGATGATGCCGTACTGGATGAGAAAACGCCCGACCACCCAAACAGCGGCGTAGGCCAGACCCGTGACAGCGGCGACCTTGATCGGTATTGAGACGCCGATCCCCCAGCCCTTTGCAGAATTCATGCGCAAACGATCACCCCTAACCAGAACAGGCCCCTTGGCTGCAATGCCTGCCACTGCTGCATAAGCAGGCTTCCATATAGGGTATCGGCCGCCAACACAAGAAGTTGCTAAGATATTTCAGACAAAAAACCCTGTCTTATCAATAATTTATCGGTTGCCCACATGGGGTTTATGCATTATAGTGAATTCGATGAAGAAGCTCGCACTGATCCCCCTCTTTCTGGCTATCGTGTCCGCGCCCTTCGATGCGCAGGCGCTCCCACCGCCCGACATACGCGTCCTCATATTCGAGGGCCGAAGCACCGCAATAACGGGGATCGATACGCCGATACAGATATCGTTCGGCGCCGCGCCCAAATCACTGGAGCGCAAGTCAGGATCGACAATCATGATCTCGGCCGGACCCAAAGGCCTCCTCTTCCACGGGGACCCGATCGGATCCCAGGCCTTGCTCTCGAACAGGACGAGGCGCTACGAGACAGAGGGAAAGGTGTTGAGAGGCGAGATCAAAGTCCTGTGGAAAGGCGATTCCAAGCTCGTCGTCATAAACAATCTCCCGCTCGAAGAATACCTCGTGGGGCTCCTGGGCAGCGAGATGTACCCCGGATGGCCCATCGAGGCGTACAAGGCGCAGGCGATCGCGGCGCGCACCTACGCGCTCCATCATGCGGATGCGGCGGGCGGCGCTTCGGGCCGCGATTACGACGTCACCGCCACCGTGCTCTCCCAGGTCTACGAAGGCGTGAACAGGGAGGCGGACGAGGCGAAGAGAGCCGTGGATGCGACTGCGGGCCTCGTGCTCATGCGCGACGGCGCCATTTTCCCCGCTTACTACCACAGCTGCTGCGGGGGGCTCACCGAGCACGCGCACAATGTCTGGGAGAATGGATGGGGACCGCCTCAGGTCAAAGACAGGTTCTGCGAGCGCTCGCCGAAGAGGAGTTGGACCGCCTCGATCCCGGCCTCTGAATTCCTGGAGACACTCGAGAAAAACGGGATCGCCATCGAAGGCGTCAGGTCGGTATCGATCAGGTCTGAGATGGATTCGCCCAGGGTCGATCAGCTCATAGTCGAGCATGCGGGCGGCGTCGAGGCGATAAGGGCCACGGACTTGAGGTCCATGTTCGGGTTCGCCAGGATAAAGAGCACATGGTTCGACGCAAAGCTTGCGCGCGGCTCAGTGGTGTTCAACGGTCGAGGCTATGGGCACGGCGTAGGCATGTGCCAATGGGGTGCGAAAGGAATGGCGGACCAGGGCGCCACATACGAACAGATACTGAAGTTCTATTATGCGGACGCGCAGATCATGAAGTCCTACTGAGAACCCACTCGCTTTTCGACGACATCGCCCGCCTTGATGCTGTTATTGGCAGCGGCTCCGGCGTTTAGCTCCAGCACGTACATGAAGGGAGCAGGAGAGGATATCAGCTCAGTGGAGCCCGGCACAGCATTCTCCACCACGTGGACCACCTTCATATTCTCGTCCACGAAGACCATGTCCAGCGGCATCTCCATGCCCTGCATCCAGAAGCGCTCCTGCACAGGTCTCTCGAAGACGAACCACATGCCCGAGTTCTCCGGCAACGACTCGCGTCCTGAGAGTCCCTTGGCCTTCTCCTCGTCGGTCTTCGCGATCTCGACGGAGAATTCCTTGCCGTTTACCACGATCGTCGCCAGGACCACCTCAGTCGCAGCCGGCATATCGCCCCCCTGTTCCTGCGCAAGAGAATCCGCCTGCGCTTCCTGCTCGTCCCCGCTCGCCTGCTGCATCTTCTCGCAACCTGATGCGGAGATCATGAAGAAAGCGAGGAATATGCCCAGCAAGTATACTGTCTTTTTCATCTCGACCTCCCTGTCGATAAATCGACGCGTCTGAAATTTCATTCCGCCGGTGTCATCCCCTGAAGAATCGGGCGAGCGAACTCTTCGCCACGTCCCAGGAGAGGATAGCCGAAGCCTTTACCAGAGGAATGCCCCGTGGGCAAGCCCTCTCGCAATTTTCCGCCCCGGCGCAGTCGGCCACCCCGCCCCTGCCGGCAAGGGCGGAGAGGCGAGAGGGGGCGCCCTCTTTCCCGGTCCTGTTGCGGATCACGGGCAAGAGACTGCTGAAGACGAACGCCCCCGCGAACGCGGACCTGGAATTGACCTGCGGGCAGGCCTCGCTGCACGCCCCACACATGACGCAATCCAGAAAACAGGATGCGTCGGATTCATCCTTCGTCATCTTCACCCGATCGCCTCTGGGGGCGAGATCGTCGACATCGGTCCAGCACAGGTTGCGCGAAAGAGCATCCATCATGGAGCTGCGATCGACGATGAGATCCCGGACCACCGGATACTTGGTAAGCGGCTCGATCGTCACCGGACCGTCGAACTCATCAAGCATCACCCCGCACGCCTGGCGCGCCTTACCGTTGACCAGCACGGTGCAGGCGCCGCAGAGTCCCTCTTCGCAGGAACAATCCCACAGGACCGGCGTGGTCGGGATGCCCTCGTTTGTCACGGGCTGCATCTGGATCCGCCTCAACGCGTCGACGAGCGACACGCCGGGCGCAAGCGCGACCTCGAAGATCTCCCAGTGAGGCAGATCCATCGGATCGTCCTGCCGCTTTATCTTCAGCAAGAGGCTGGCCATCTAGTATCCCCTGTCGCCGGGCTCGCCGTTAACGCGCTCTGAAAGGTCCAGCGCCATTTTGCCGCTCTTCATGAAAGCCCTCGTGGTGACGAACCACTTTTTGTCGTCTTTCTTCGGAATAGCCGCCTTCCGATGTCCTCCCCTGCTCTCCTCGCGGGCGATCGAGGCGGCTACGTAGATATCTGCGAGGACGAGCCTCTTCGCCAATCGCCTGTGGAAGGAGAGTTCGGAGTTCGACCACTCGGAGCGGTCTATGAGCTGCGCGCGAGCGAGCTTTTCGGAGAGCTCTGCGATCTTGCCCGCCGCGCGCGCCAGCTGCTCGTTATCCTTCTCGATGAGCGCCTTCTCGAAGAGCGTGGAGGAGAGCTCGGACGCGATCGAGTACGCGTTCTCCGTTCCCTGCTTTGCCGATATCCTTGAAACGAGATCGGTTTCGCGCTCCTTCGCATGGGAAACAAGAGATGCCGACAGCTCTGCGGCGCCCGCGCCCTTCTGGCAGGCGGAGCTCACCGCGCTCTCCGCCGCGACCATTCCGCCGTGAACCGATGCGAGGAGATCGTTGCCGGACATGGCGCATGCGCCGTGGTAAAGGCAGACAGCGCTTCCCGCGGCGAAGAGTCCCTCGATCGAGGTCGAGTGGTCGAGTTTCGCCCAGAGCCCGCCAAGGCTGTTTCGCACCGCAGGGGCGATATCCATCGTCTCGCTGGAAGGATCGAGCCCTGCCGCATCACACGCGTCGAGCAGAAACGGCATCTTAAGACCGATCGTCTCAGGATTGAGGTGCGTCAGATCCAAACGCGCCGCATTCGTGCGCGCGCCGGCCTCCTTGCACGCCCTGACGAGCGAGTTCAAGACCAGATCGTCCGGGACTGCGCCGCCGCTGGCCCCGTGCCATTCCTTGAGGAAGTGCCATGGTTTTCCGTCGCGCTCTATCCACACGGCGCCGCCTGAGGAGAGCACCGAATCAGGGACCGACCTCGCCCGGCTCGAGACGGACATGGCAAGGGGCGTCACCTGCACGAACTCAGGATTTGCTATAGCGGCGCCCTGTTCCATGCACGAGACGATGGCTGCGCCGTCGTTCGCAGCGGAACGGCAGTGTCTACCGAAGATAGCGGGATACCCCCCGGTGCACAGTATGACCGCGTCGGCAGCGAACGCCTTGATCTCCATGTTGCGCAGCTCCTGCGCGATCACACCTCTCGCACGGCCCGATTCATCCTGTATCAGCGAAAGGAATTCCCATCCATAGTAAGCAGTGAGCCTGCCGGATGAGCAGGCGCGCAGGATACGACCCGACAGGACCGAGACGAGCCTCTGGCCGATGGATCTGCCCGAAGACAGCGTGCGCGCGAAGGTCGAACCCGCCGCCCTCGACAAGCTGGGGAGCCCCTCTGTCGTGCGGTCGAAGACAAGACCAAGCCTGAGGAGCAACTCCGCGATGTCGGGCGCCTGCTCGCACATCCTGCGCACGGCGGAGCGGCTCGCCAGAAATTCGCCGCACCTCAAGGTGTCCTCTGCGTGCTGCTCCGGAGAATCGCCTGAAGCGAGACCCACCGCGGCCGAGAAACCGTCGCGAACGCACGTCGAGCCTGACCTGTAGGGCATATCCTGCGCGATGATGGTCACAGACGCGCCGAGATCGAACGCCTTGAGGGCCGCCGACATCCCTGCGACGCCGGCGCCGATGACGACTATGTTGAGCCCCTTTTCAGCCATGGCCTGCCTTCAGAATGAGAGGACGAGTTTGACGCCCCACGTCGCGAGCAGGAGGGTAACGATCCAACCCGCCATCGCGAGTGCGCCCCTGGATCGGCCGGAGGCCGTAAGCCCCCAGCTGCGCAACGAATGCGCAAATCCGTTGCCGAAGTAAAACGCCGCCGCGACGACGCCCGCCATATACAGCGCCTTGACCCAGGGCGACGAGAACGCAGATGACATCATCTCCGCGGTCATCGGCCGGCCCATGACCACCGGCTTGAGCCCGGCCGCATAGATGTGATAAGCGACAAAAGGTATGAGGCAAAGTCCGGCCAACCTCTGCATTGCGTACATCCAATTCCTATAGTAGCCGTATGAGATCACGTTTATCCGGCAGTTGTACACGATGAGTATCCCCATGGCCATGTGGAAGACGAGCGGGACGAGCACGAAGAAAAACAGCGCCCAGCCCAGCATGGGAACCGCGTCCATCCTGACCATCAAACGGTTGAACGCGGCATCTCCGCCGAAGATCGAAGAATACGGGATGAGGAAGAAGAACACGAAGGCGGCCGCAAAACAAAAACCGGTGATCGAATACATCCTGTGGAGCCAATAATAGGTATTATCTTCTGCGTGGCCGTTCATCAGCCGCCTCCTGGCGCCGGACCTGCGAGCCGTGAGGAGTGTACCTGCTGGATCGGTGCCGAGTCAAGACAAGCTAGGCCGTGGGACCCGCTTCCTCTATGGCCAGACCGGCGCTCTCCGCATATTGCGCAAAGTTCTTCGCAAAGAGGCCCGCCAGATGCCGGGCAGTGCCGTCGTAGGCCGTCTTGTCGCGCCAGGTGTCCCTGGGCGAAAGAACCTCAGAGGGAACACCCGAGCATGACTTCGGCACCAGGACTTTGAAGACCGGATCAGGAACGAATTCGGAATCGTAGAGCCTTCCGTCGAGGGCCGCGGCGAGCAATGCGCGCGTGATCGAGATCTTCATCCTGCGCCCCTCGCCGTAAGGTCCGCCGCTCCATCCGCTGTTCACGAGCCAGCAGCGAGTGCCATGCTGCGAGATCCTCTCACCCAGCATCATCGCATATACCGAGGGGTCGAGCGGCATGAAGGGCGCGCCGAAACAGGTGGAGAAGGTGGCCTCCGGCTTGTCGACCCCGACCTCGGTGCCGGCGAGCTTCGCGGTGTAGCCGGAGAGGAAGTGGTACATCGCCATCTCCGGGGTGAGCTTTGCGATGGGAGGCAGCACGCCGAACGCGTCGCAGGTGAGGAATATGATGTTTTTGGGGTGGCCGCCCATGCCGGGGATCACGCAACCCGGGATGTGCTCCACCGGATACGTCGCACGCGTGTTCTCGGTGATCTGATCGGAGGCGTAGTCGGGGATGAGCGTCTTGGGATCTATGATCACGTTCTCGAGGAGCGACCCGGATCTGATCGCGTTGTATATCTGCGGCTCCGCCTCTTTGGAGAGCCTGATCACCTTCGCGTAGCAGCCCCCCTCGAAGTTGAAGACCCCCCTCTCGCTCCAGCCATGTTCATCGTCGCCGATCAGCCTCCGTTCCGGATCGGCGGAGAGCGTCGTCTTGCCGGTCCCGGAGAGCCCGAAGAAGAGCGCCACGTCGCCCGACTTCCCCATATTGGCCGAACAGTGCATCGGAAAAACGCCTTCCCCGGGCAAAAGTCCGTTCATCACCGAGAAGATGCTCTTCTTTATCTCGCCGCCGTAGCCGGAGCCTATTATAAGGTTTATCTTCTTCTCGTATGAGATGCCCACGAAGGTGCCGGAGCGGATGCCGAACTCGCCAGGGTCGATTTTGAGG
>JBAZOP010000069.1 GCA_041648665.1 bacterium
AAATGTCGCTCGAAGCGTACCACATCATCCAGCAGGACATCATCAAGGCCCTAAAGGAACACAAGCGTCGTGCGCTGGAATACGTGTCGTAGATCAATAGGGGAATCTGCGATTCACGTGAGGCCCGAACCGGGCCTCACTTTTTTATATGGGCGCAGCAGTGGAACCCTTTTTTTCTTTCCATGGCCGAACCGGCCTCGGCCTGTTCCTCCAGGAACCGGCGGATATCATCCTTCTTCGGCAGCTCGACCTGGTATTTGGAGACAAAGAGGCGGTTGTCCATTCCGGCCAGCGCGTACTCGACCAGCGCGTGATTTTTTTGCGTGCAGAGCAGGATGCCCACAGGCGGGTTATCGCCCGCAGCAGTCTCATGTGCCCGGAACCAGCTAACGTAGGTATTGAGCTGACCCAAATACTCATGTTTGAAGTCGTCCATCTTGAGCTCGATGAGCACATGGCACTTGAGGATGCGGTGGTAGAAGACGAGGTCCACGAAGAAGTGCTCGCCGCCGATCAGCACCCGCTTCTGGCGTGCCTCGAAGCAGAAGCCTTGGCCAAGCTCGAGCAGGAACTCCTGCAGTTTGTCCATGAGCGAATCCTCGAGAACGGATTCGCCCATGACTTCCTTCGCCTTGATGCCCAGAAATTCGAAGACATAGGGATCCCGAACGGCATGCGCAGGTTCAACCGGCACAGCCTTGCGCCGCACCATATGCGCGAGCTTCTTCTTGTTCTTCGAAAGGCCCAGCCGCTCGTAGTAGAGGCTTGCGATCTGACGCTTGAGCTCGCGGACAGACCAGTTTCCGCGAATGCATTCTGTCTCGTAGAAAGCGCGTTTGAGGGGATCGTCAATTTTGATCAGTTCGACGAAATGGGTGAAGGAGAGCGCTTCCAGCATCAGTTCTGCAGAAAAACCCGAATGAGTCTGCCGTACAGACACCGGACAGGCAGCCGAGGCCGGCAAAACGGAAATCAGCGATTTCCGGATTGTCATGGCCCCTGACCCGGAAATCAGCGATTTCCCGATCTGCGGATAATCCTCATAGAGCTGGCGGCAGAGGCGCAGGTAGCGCTCTGTGTAGCACCGATCGAGCTCACGATCGAGCCGCATCGCAAGCTTTTCGAGGAGATGCGCTCCGTAACGCGCACGATCCTCACCCATCCGCTCGTATTCCTGAATGTACCTCCCTACGAACCAGTTCCGAAGCGTAAGGCCGACATTGACCGCTTTTGCAGTCTGGGACGCCAGCTGCCGATGGATCTGGACGATAGCCGTAACAAGGCCGCTGAAATCCCTAAGCCTTGTGGCGATTTGATTCCGAGGCATACACGGTCAAACAGCAACTCCTGTGCCAACTTACGGTTTAAAACAACTTGTTGATTATTAAGGAAAAGAAATTACAGCCGCAGTGAGCAGGTGCTGCGTTTCGCAGCAGTGGCGCCGAAAACGCTGCACCTCTTCGAACCTGTCATTTAACGCTCCGTACCGAAGCAGGTTCGTAACGGATTGTACAATGCTTAGGGGGTTATTGACTCATGACCGATCTCGCGTAGCGCATGGTCAGCCCATTTACGCACGATGGGATTACCGTCCTTCGACAGCTCCATCAGCACTGGAACCGCCTCAGGGCCGGCATGACAGCAGACATCATTGAGTTCATCGATGGCATCCCAGTAACTCATGACAAGGCCGCGATCAGCAAAGTCCAGGAAGGCCAGGCCGGTCCTGTCATAGAATATGTCTTCCAAACTGATCTTCATCTTCCTGAACTGGATTTCCCTCTCCTTCAACAGTCTGATCAGCGCCTTGATCAGCTCAGTGACGACACCGGGTGTCAGAGGACTCATGTCGCCCAGCACCTCGGCGGCGCGCATGCGAACCCACCAATTCTTGTCCACCTTCAATGTCCTCATCAGCGTCGGCACCACTTCCTCTGTCGCGGGGCCGATCTTGCCCAATGAACCTATGATGTCACTACGAACAGAGCGATCACCCTCTCTCTTCAGCCTCTTTATAAGAGCAGGCACAATCTTCTCCGGCATGGCATGGCCGATATCGCCCAATGCTATCGCAGCGTAGGCGCGCAACTTCGAATCATTGTGCCCGAGCGCCTCGATCAGGGTATCAACCACCTCCGGCGTCGCAATGCCGAGTCCGCCCAGCGCCTGGGCAGCCTCACATTTACAGTCTCTTCCAGCATCCGTGTCTATAGGTATGACAGGCCAGTCTCTTTCCATGGCCTCTATCATCGCTGACGTCTCTTTTTCCTTTGCCCCACTGCTGAGATCGGGCTGGTTACGGCCATATGAAAATGCATTTGCCACCCACTGGCACAACCAGGCATCGTTGACTTCGAGCGCTGCAATCAGTGCAAAGACCGCTGGATCATCCAGTCCGACCTTTCCCAGTGCATCGGCAGTCCACTCCCGGACATCACGGTTCTCGTCCTGAAGGGCCACTACAAGCGCGGGGCGCGCATCTCTTGCCAGAGAACCCATCTCGCCCAACGCCTGGACCGTTTTCACTCGTATGGCGGGATCTGAATTGCCGAGATAATCGGGACCGATGAGGTTCTTGACCCTGGCGTGCAGGGCCCTTGCACCATCTTCGCCTGAAAGCGAAGACCTGAACTCCTCCGCTTCCGGAAACGCGTCCTCAAGCACGTAAGCGTCATCTTCCACTACCCCGATATATCGCGTTTTGCCCCGGCCGGTCAGCACGTTTCCATCGCCTTGGAGCAAACGACTCAAGCATGCGCAACTATCAGACGGACCCTGGAACAGTTCTCTGCACTCCTCCTGGGTCAGCTCATCGAGGTCTGCGTACGCTTCGATGATGCGATCAGCCAACTTGGCATTCAATTCGATCATGTTTCAACCCTTCGATTTTTTAATACGATAGACAACAGATACATTTATATTATCGTCAGATCATCGATTTTGTTGCTCGTAAAATACAGTCAAAAAAAGTAGTGATTATTCATACATTACAAAGGGTTATAAAGGCAGAGGTAGGAGCGGAGCCTGGAGGCACAGCTGAATTTATTTTTTGAGCGTAAGTCCCAGTTCGTCCAGCTGCGCTTGGGAGATTTCATTTGGCGCGTCGGACATGAGGTCCGAGGCCGAGGCGGTCTTGGGGAACGCGATCACGTCGCGGATGGAGTCGGTGCCGGCAAGCAGCATGACGAGCCTGTCCAGCCCGAGCGCCAGACCGCCGTGCGGCGGCGCGCCGAACGAGAGCGCCTCAAGCAGGAAGCCGAACTTCTGCCTCGCCTCCTCCTCCTTGATGCCGAGCACGTTGAATATCTTCGACTGCAGCGCGCTGTCGTGGATCCTGATCGAGCCCCCGCCGACCTCTGAGCCGTTGACCACGATGTCATAGGCAAGCGAGCGCGCCTTGCCGGGCTCCGTGTCGAGGAGCCCGATGTCTTCCGGATGCGGCGCAGTGAACGGGTGATGCACGGCCACGTGCCTGTGCTCGTCGCCGTTCCACTCCAACAGCGGGAAGTCCACGACCCAGAATATATCGAGTTTCGTCTCGTCCAGGATCTTGAGTTTGCGGCCGAGGGCTAGCCTCACCGCGCCGAGCGCCATGCAGGCAGAATCGCGATGCTCGCCGGCCACCATGAAGAGCGTCTCGCCGTCCTTGAGGCCGGAAGCTGCGGCAACCGCGGCCTTCTCCTGGTCGGAGAGAAACTTGGCCACAGTGCCTGTCCACGCGCTGCCCGCGAGCTTCATCCACGCGAGCCCCCGGGCGCCGTGCGCCTTTGCCACGCCCTCCAGCTCGTCTATGTCCTTGCGCGAGATCTCGTGCTTTCCTGCGTTCAAACCCCGCACCGTGCCGCCGCTCTCCACGATGGAGGCGAACGCCTTGAATCCCGCGCCGCGAAACGCCGCGGTGAGATCGCAGAGCTCCATCGGCATCCTGCGGTCAGGCCTGTCGCTCCCGTATACCGTGATCGCGCGCTCGTACGTCATCCTCTCAAGCGGAAGTTTCACCTTCCAGCCGCGCACCTCGCTGAAAACTGCGGCCATGAGCCCTTCCATCGTGGATAGGATCATGTCGCGGTCGATGAAGCTGGCCTCCACATCCACCTGCGTGAACTCGGGTTGACGGTCGGCCCTCAAATCCTCGTCGCGGAAGCACTTCACGATCTGGAAGTAGCGATCGCAGCCCGCCACCATGAGAAGCTGCTTGAATATCTGGGGGCTCTGCGGCAGCGCGTAGAATTTGCCTGCGTGGATGCGCGAGGGCACGAGGTAATCGCGCGCGCCCTCGGGCGTGCTCTTCGTGAGACAGGGGGTCTCTATCTCCATGAAGCCCTGCTCAGACATGTAGCGACGGATTGCCTGCGCGGTCTTGTGGCGGAGCGCCAAAATCTGCTGCAGCCTCGGCCTCCGCAAATCCAGGTAGCGATATTTGAGCCTCGTGTCCTCGGATGCGTCCGTGCCGTCCTCCACGAGGAACGGCGGCGTGGCTGCGGGATTGAGGATGACGAGCGACTCCACGTTCACCTCGATCTCGCCTGTCACCATGTCGCGATTGGCCTGACCCTCTGGCCGCTTCGTCACGCTGCCCTCGATCTCGATAACGAACTCGTAGCGCAGACCCTCGGCCGCCTTGACCGCATCGGCCGGCGCTGTCTTGGGATTGATGACGACCTGTGTGACGCCGAACCTGTCGCGAAGGCCCACGAATACCAGCCCGCCCAGGTCGCGCCTGCCGCCGACCCATCCCTGGAGCACGACCTTCTTTCCCTCGTCAGAGGCCCTGAGTTCACCGCATGTGTGAGTGCGTCTTCTCATATCGGATCCTATTCGTTCACCCTTATGAAATGCCTCGGCAGCTCGGAGAGCTTCACGTTTTTCTGCTCGCCGCTCTTCATCTCCTTGACCGTCACCTCGCCCCTCGCCACCTCGTCGTCGCCCACTATCACCACGGCGCAGGCGCCCTTCTTGTCCGCTCGGCGCATCTGGGATTTGAGCGAGCGCGCGGAATAGTCCCACTCGACCCTGACCCCTGCGCGCCTTAAGTCCTGCATCACGGGCAGCATCTTCTCCCGCGCCGCCTCCCCCAGCATTGCGAAGAATATTGGCGGAGATTTTACCTCTTCACCGTGCTCCTTGAGCAGGAGTATGAGCCTCTCCACGCCAAGCGCGCATCCGACCCCGGCCACGTCCGGGGGGCCGCCCAACGCGCGGACCAGCCCGTCGTAGCGGCCGCCGGCCGCCACCGCGCTCTGCGCGCCGAGCTTGTCCGTGGTGAACTCGAACGCGGTGCGCATGTAGTAGTCGAGCCCTCGGACTATGCGCGGGTTCTCCTTGTAATCGAGCTTGAGGAGTTTGAGTTCGCGCTTCACCTCGTCAAAGTGTGTGACGCATTCCGCGCACCAGAAGTCCGGAAGGACTGGCGCCTTTGCCATGAGATGCCTGCACGATTCGTTCTTGCAGTCGAGCGCACGCATGGGATTGCGCTCTATGCGGCGTATGCAATCCGCGCATACGGCGCTCTTGTGCTTGTGAAGATAATCCAGCAGCGCCTTGTCATAGGCCGGCCTGCAAGCAGGACAGCCGAGCGAATTTATCTCGAGCGTGATCGACGGGGCATTCACCTCGGCGAGGAACTGCGAGAACATCGCGATGACCTCTGCGTCTGCGAGCGGACCTTTCACGCCCAGGAGTTCCACGCCTATCTGGTGGAACTGGCGCTGCCTGCCCTTCTGGGGCCTCTCCCTTCGGAACATGGGGCCCATGTAGTAGTAGCCGGCCACGGGATCCGAGGCAGCGGCGCCGGAATCGATGTAGGCCCGAACCACCGAGGCCGTGCCCTCGGGGCGGAGCGTTATCGAGTCGCCGCCCTGGTCCTCGAACGAGTACATCTCCTTCTCCACGATCGAAGTGGTCTCGCCCACGCCGCGACGGAAGAGTTCCGTAGGCTCGGCTATCGGCGTGCGGATCTCGTCATACCCATAGTTCTCGAAGATGCGCCTGGCCGCGGACTCGACGTGCTGCCAAAGCCTGGAATCAGGGGGGAGGATATCGCTCATCCCCTTGATGGCTTGGAACTTTTTGGGCGCATGACTCATATGATGGATGACGATTATAAGAAGCAAAAGGGGCGTGTCAACGTAAATACCTTGATATCAAAGGGAAAAACCAATACAATCTGGGGGATGCCAAAAATCCGGATCATCTGCCTTGTAATAATCTCAGCCCTGACGGCAGGCTGCTATAACCCATTCAGCAACATCTGGGACATGTTCGGTGGAGGGGGGAGCGAAAGCGAAGCCGACGAGAGGCCCTCTTTCCTGCCGACGCGCGTCGAAAACCCGACCGAAAAGCTCCTCCTGGCGGTGGGCGGCGTGGCTGAGGGCCGCGACGAGATCATCATATACGACTCGAACGACCAGCCGAGGGACCTCACCGGCTCGACCCTCGTATGCCTCTCCGACTCCGACATAGTGAAGGTGCTGCCCAGGCCCGGTTTCGACACCGAGGCAGCGGGCAGCGGCGTTCGCATCGTGCCCGTCTCCGCGGGCGTGGCCGCGATCACATGCACGCTCAACAGCGAAGCCCTGGGAAGCACCTACGAGGTAACGGTGCCGCCGCAATCGCTGGTTCAGATACTGTTCGCGGAGGCCAGGGGCGTGATGACGGAAGAGGACAGCAGAAGCCCCACGGCCGAGGCGCTGGGCTCCGTGATCAGAAACCGGATATGGTTCACCAACTCCAAAGACAATCTGGAACTCTTCGGCGTGGATCCCGACGACTACGACGCAGATCCCCCTGAATCGTATTACGATTCGATCATCATGGCCGAGGGCCAGTTCGCGCCGACCGATCCGGCCGATTCGAATCACGACGCGTTCCTCGATGCGGAGCAGAGGATATTCCTGGAGGGGGACGACGTCATCGCCTACGACCAGGCGGTGCTCACCGCGGGCGGGATATTCAACGGAGACATCGAAGACAATACGACCGGCGCCTTCGCCTTCTACACGCCTACTGCGGATCAGTGGACGCAGCTCGCGCAGGCATGGTCGTTGTACTACCAGATCCTGCCTGACGGGGCCGGCGTCGCAGACAGCGACTATCCCGGCTTCGCCCCCGTGCAGGTGCTCATACACCCGGACGTCCCGATCGGCGACGCAGGGATACCCGCCTTCGTATTCGTCCGGATGCGCACCGACACAGACTATGCGGTGGTGAAACAGCTCTGACGACGACACCCCATGGAGTCGCCTGAAAGGGGATAAGACATGGCAGCAGACAACAGGAAATTGGTGAAGATCGGCAATATCTACGCCAGCAAACAGCAGCTTGCCGCCAGCAAACAGCAGCTCACCACCAAAAAATCCACCATGAATATTTCGATCACCGCCACGATAAAGATCAAGCCCAAGAATATCCTGTCGCGCTGAAGGACAAAAGAGGTGAAATTGAAGAAAGCATATCTTGCGGCAGCCGCTGCCGCCCTGACCATCGCAATGATGCCGGCCGCGGCGATCGCATTCAAGCTCAAGCCCTGCGAGACGAAGAAGAAGTTCGACGCGATGCAGATCCCTCCATCGCAGTCGATCGCCTCGATCATAGGCCACGAGTTCCGCAAGGCCGACATGTGCGTTCCGATCGAGATCCGCATGAAGTGGGACGAGCACTATAAGGCCGGCGAGCACAGCTTCTACGACGTGAAGGCCGACGAGGTCTATCCCGGAGAATTCTGGTACAGGGTCGACCGCGAGGAATTCGCGATCGTGGCCAACGGCATGGCCTTCAGCGGCAACGACAGGATGGTGAGTTTCTCCGCCTCGGGCGAGGCCTGCCATCACGGCGAGAAAGGCGTCTGCGACTCGTGGACTCCGTTCGGGGCGGACGACGTCAAACCGCACGTCATCCTGGGCTCCAAGACCGGATCGTTCCAATACGGATACCCGACTGTGGTGACCGCCGATGAGGAGATCCCGCACGGCGTCGCCATCTCGCCGCCGCACTTCGAATTCTTCAGGTCGAAGGACAGCTACTCCAGGCCGCCGATGGTCGACATAGACAACATCGCCCTGTTAGACGCCTCGCCATTGGACTACAAGGAGATCACAAAGGCAGCGGCGAAGAGGCTCCCGTACTCGAAATCGATAAGCTGGGACCGCAACGAGAATATCGAGGACGCCCCCACCGATCACCGCGGCACTCTCACCATGCAGATCAGCTTTTCCCCGGTCTGTCCGAGCCAGTTCAGGATAGTGGCGCCGGAGGAGAAGAAGAAGCTCCTCTTCTCCACGAGCAATCCCGGCGAACTCATCATCGAAGCTGATGCCGGCGATTTCGTGGGGCTGACACCCGAACAGATCGAGCAGATCGAGTGGAGCGCGCCCGATAAGGCCGGCTCGCAGATCTCATACGAGCCTTCCACGCGCAAGGGAAAGAAGATCAAGATCACATACACGGGGCTCCCGAAGAGCAACAACGACTTCGGCCCGACGGCGATCACGGCGAAACTCGACACCGAGACATGCGACGCCCTCACCGCGAACAAAGAGGTCCTCCTCTTCTTCCCTAGGGACTCGAGGAACAACCATCTCCCTGACGCGCCGAACTACTATTCCTACTGGCTGCAGACGCCGGCGGGGCACGGCGCCGTCAATGGCACGGACGTCCGCTTCATGGACCTGAACGCGGAGTGCGGAGAGGACCCGAGGTGGCTCGGCTACCACCCGAGGGACACTAGGCTCTCGGTCCCGGGAGACACGGACAGCCAGCCGCTGCTCGTGGGCCGCGACCACGTCTACATCTGCGACTTCCACAAGTACGACAACATCTACCCGGGCCATCCGTCGACGAACTTCTACATGAAGGGGATGATAAACGAGTCGCTCGAATTCGAGGGGATCGACACCTTCGCCGTGATGCTGCTGCACGAGCTCACTCACCGCGCGCACCTCAGGGACTGGTGGAACCCGACCGGCGGTTACCCGAAGAAGGGGTTCTACGACGCCAACAACAACAAGCAGCGCGACCCCTCCGAGGCGATGATCGACGAAGACGAAGACTTCATACCCGACCTCAGGGAGCCGCTGCTCGGCTACGACAAGACGAAGAACCGTTCCTTCAATTCGCCGGACCCGGACATGTACGACGAGCACCACCTCACCTACAGCACGGCGGAGAAGTGGACGAAGGGAAGCGCGGACTCCAAGGACTGGGCAAAGCCCGGCAAACAGTGGCAATAAGCGATGACCCGCACACATAGAAAAAAACTCGTCAACTCCGAGATGTGCCAGGCTTGCGCAGCGTGCTGCAAGCAGTTTTCCATCCTGATCGAAGACCGCGACGACGTCCTGCGCTTCTCGATGCTCGATACGGACAAAATAGAGGTGAGGGAACTCATCGAGGACAAGCTCTGGAAGATCGTCTTCAACTACAGCTGCAGTAAACTCTCGTTCCGAGATGGAAAATATTTCTGCACGGTATATGGTTCGGGTTGCACGTCCTATTCAAAGGAATACCCGAACAATTTTCTTACACCCGACACGCCTTTGGAAGTCCTGGAAGACGAGAAGAAGAGCTGCCCCGCCTTAAGGGCGCTCTGATGCCCCCTTTTCCCCTTTTTATCCATGCAATCTCCGACCGTATTATTTTTGTTGATTTCGCACCCCGATGTTCACTAGTTTCCCGCAAAATCAATCTCAACCACCCTTTGCCGGAGCCGACCTTATGAGCGTGAGAACCATTTCGACCATACCGCCGCCTGCCTTTGCAACGACCTTGCAGGGCCTTGCACGCAGCACGGGCGCGATGAAAAACGTCGCGCCGCACATGCCGGGGCAGGCCGGCGACGGGTTCATCCCGGGCGAGATCGATCCCCTGGTCCACCTGAACGGATCCCCATTGGGGAGGTCGCCATTCAAGCACACGATGTCCCTGATCCCCGGATCGATACTGACGGGCAAAAGACTTGGGGCGCCATCGGAGAACCCTGTGAGGGAGTTCTCCTCTGAGAGAGACCACCTGCAGGGCATCGCCGACAGGATAACTCAATCCGCGCGCCTCAAGATCATACCTAAGTGTTTCAGTCCCTTCAGCGAGCCGGCGCTCTTCATCAGCAGGCTCTCCGCGATCACGGGCAAATCGCTGCCCGTGCTGTTCGGCTGCAAAGATACGGACGTGGGGGAGTGGGTTTCCGACCTCTCCAGATTCAGGGGCCAGCATCTCTTCTCAGCGCTCAGCCAACTGGCCAAAAGGAATCTGGACGAACACGTCATGGACCCGATGGACAACGATCTGGGGGATATCGAACCGAAGATCGCCGGGGAAAAGCTGATCGAGGGCGCCGTGCTCTTCAACTCCCTTAGCGACCCCTCCGCCCGGAAGCTCGTCGAGCGTTTGACGGGGACCTCCTCGGAGCTCTACGAAAGAGCGGGCCTCACAGCCGCTGCTGCGATCTCCTCCGACCTGGCGGCGAGGTCCAATCCCGGCGTCAACAAACACAGCCAGAGGGCTGGGAAGCTCCTCTACAGATCGGCCGTGAACGAGAAGGACGACGCGAGCTTCGGAGTCCAGTACGTCTACGGTCTGCACCACGCGCTGCGCGCCAACGATCACAGCACGATGCAGGGTTTCTTCGGGGCTTCGGTCTCCTATTATGTGAAGATGAATCTCCCCAGGGAGGCCGCGCACGCGATCATCAGGGAGGCATGGGCCTTCTCCCAGAGGGAAGAGCTCGACGTCTCCGACTGGACGCAGATGGCGAACGACTTGAACCGAGCGGCGGCTCTGCTGGAGGATTCATGGAGCGCAAGCGACCAGCCGGACGACCAATCGCTCATCCCGACGCTCCGTGAGATCGCCGAGCAGGCGCTGGAGCTCGGAGGTCATTCCCCCTCCGTCTGAGACATGCGCGCATCAAACGCCACGGACAGGCGCTCATAGTCGAGCGTCGCCGACTCCAGGTCGGCGAAAAGCTCCTCGATCTTCGTCTGCATCTCCTTCACCGCGCGGGAGAGGGTCGCGCACCTTTCGATATCCTGCGCATACGACGCCGCGACTAGTTCCTCGCCGGCGTGCCGAAGCTCCTCTTCGAGTTCGCAGATGCCGGTCTCGTCCGCATCGATCCGCTCCTTGAGCGGGCGCAGCGCGTCCGATCGCTCCTGAACGATCCGCGCGCGGGCGCGCTTCGCATCGCGCCTGCTCATCGCCGTCATCTTCTCCGCCGCGGGACGCGCGCCTTTCCTCAGATCCCTTTCCTCCTCCCAGCCGACCTTCTCGAGGAAATCGTCGTAGCCGCCTTCGAATACTTCAGCCTTGCCGCGCTGAAAGAGGACAAGCCGCGTGGCAAGATTGCGCAAGATCATCTCGTCGTGCGTCACGATGACGACCGCCCCCGGAAACTCATCGATGCTCTCCACGAGAGCCTCCACGGCCTGCATGTCGAGGTGGTTGGAGGGCTCGTCCAGCAGCAGGAGATTTGAAGGCGCAGCCAGGAGCTTGCCTAGGAGGACCCGGCTCTTCTCGCCGCCGGAGAGAACCGCGATTTTCTTCTCCGCGTGCCCACCGCTGAACATCATCGTCCCGCAGATCCCGCGCACCATCGACCTGCTGAGCGCTGGGTTGCCCGCAGCGACCTCCTCCTCGACCGTCGCGTCGGCGATGAGCCTGTCGATGTTGGTCTGGCCGAAATAGCCTACGGTAGCCCCTGGATGCAGGCGCATGGAGCCGGCCTGCGGGGCAAGCTCGCCCGCCAGCAGACGCAGGAGCGTGGTCTTGCCCTTGCCGTTCTTGCCGATGACCGCGATCCGATCCTCAGCGCCGATATGCATGCTCAAATTCCCGATGAGCGGCGCCTGCGGATCGTAGGAAAACGAAAGCCCGCGCGCCTCCAGCATCGTCTTTGCCGGAAAGGGCCGATAATGAAACCTGAAGTCGAGGTCGGCGATGCGGCCCAATTTGTCGCGCAGCGGCATCTTCTCGAGCATCTTCATCTTGGAGCGAGCGGCCGAGGCCTTGGTGTTCTTGGCCTTGAACCTGGTGATGAACGCGAGCAGCTCTTCGCGGCGGCGCTCCTCGTTGATCCGCGTCTTCTCGTACACCTCCTCATCCTCGGCGATCTGCGCGCAAATCTTTTCGGTGGACCCCGGCATCGTGCGGATGGCGCAGCGATGGATCATCGCGGTATGCGTGGTCACCGCATCCATGAACTCGCGGTCGTGCGAGATGAGGATCAGCTCTCCCTTCCATGCGCGGAGAAACCTTGTGATCCAGCGGACCGAGACGATGTCGAGGTAGTTGGTCGGCTCATCGAGCAAGAGGAGATTGGGCGCGGCTACGAGCGTCCTGGCCAGATGCAGGCGCACCTGAAAGCCGCCCGAGAGCTCCTGCGGCGAACGCGCCAGGTCCCCCTTTGAAAATCCGAGGCCGAAGAGGATCTCCTCGGCGCGGTATTCTTCGTGGGCGTCTTCTTCCGAGAGCCCCTCGCACGCTACGGCGAGGACGGTGGGACTATTGAAGCTCAGGTGCTGCTCCACGTAACCGATGCGATAGTGCCGCGGGATATTAATCGTCCCGTCGTCGGGCAGCTCCTCGCCCACGATCAGCCGGAAGAGCGTAGTCTTGCCGTGGCCGTTACGCCCGAGAAGTCCCAGCCGCTGGCCCGGAGACATCTGGAGCGTGGCGTGCTCGAAGAGGAGCTGTGAGCCATAGGATTTGGACAAGTCGTTGATTCGAATCATTGGGTGTCCCCAATAAACCGGAAGACACGCCTCCATGTCCAGAAGAAAGCTGTGAAAGGTCCCCGGGTATCCCTGGTTTCTATTCCGGGAAATGCAGGTTCTGCGCCTTGCAGGAATCCTTATCCGTGGTAATGAACGTGGGAAATTCTTCGGCGATGGGCCGCGTCGTTTGACCGGTCGTGTAGTAATAATACGCCTGCTTCAGGGAATTCAGGATCACCTGCTGGCGGTCGGAGAGGACCTGGTCGATATCGGCCCTGTCATTGCATTCGGTCCTGCACGTGGCGATCGTCGACGAATTTATCGTACGCCTGCCGACCTCGATGTTTTCGCAGCTGTCGAATACGTCGAGAATAGAGCCCACATTCCACATGTCCGATTTCGAAGAGTCTTTCCGGAGCGTGGGAAAGCCCTCTCCGATTCTCAAGAACCTTTCTTTGTAATCATCCATCACCATATTGAAGCGCTGGCAGGCCAACAGCACTTGCGAAAAAGGCCTCTGCGATTCATCCGCCTGCACCATGGTTGAAAGCGCATCCTGCATGATCGTTGAATCAAGTTTCGAAGGGGCAAGCCCTGCGATGAGGACGAGCATTCCGTCCTCTGCCTGCGACGCCTTTTTTTCGTAATGCTCCTCAAGAAAATGTCTGATCGAGCCTAAATAGTTCCGCACGCTCCATTTGTCCACGGCGGGATTGGTGCACGAGGTCTTGAACAGATCCGCTGCAGCCCCGATGAACACCCTCGCCTCCTTGTGCCAGTTGCCCGCATTGGCGCTATCGATGTCCTTTCCCCATATGTACTTCATCGTGTCGAATGACGCCTGATCGATCATCTGATATTTGGAGTTCGGCTTCTCAAAAGAATCGCACTTCCGCCCCTCCGAGGAACGCGCCTCTTCCTTGTCCTCTTCGCTGCTGCAGCCGCTGATGAGCAGCGCAATGCCGACAGCGCCGGCGATGATGAGCGGAATCATGGCACAGCCTCCACGATGAAAACGTCCTCTGTTATATTATCGACCAGGCGACCTGTTTGTTGCTAACAATATATCTATATAAATCAAAAACTTGGACGATTCATTTCCTAAATGCGCCGGATCAAGATCCGGCCTGGAACCGCAGATACGCCTCGTACAACTTCTCCACGTTCTTCCGATGAACAAAATCGTGATGCCTGAAACCACCGCCGAAGGTCTTCGGGATGTGCATCAGCTCATGGATGATCGTCATGTCCTGGTCTGCCTTCGTAAGGCGCTCGAAACGCTCCAGGAACTCTATCGCATACCAGGCCTGGGACTCCATGGCCAGCTGCATGATCTTGGGCAGGGCATGACACCTGGCGATGACCCTCTTCGTCTTGCTGCCGACGCTCCTGATGCAGACGACACGATTGCAATCTATATGGACAAGATTGAGCCTGCGCACGATCTCGCACATCCGCTGCTGAAGATCCAATGCGATGGAATATTGCATCTTCTACCTCGCTTCAATAACTTGTGCCCAGGAAAATGGACCGTCGCTCAATATCCCTTCTTGCCCTTGAGTTCCTGAGCCTGTCTCTTGACGACCCTTATCTCCTCCGGATCGAGCAAACCTGAAAGCGTTCCCATTGCCTTGGGATACTGCTGTTCCAGCCCCTTCGCCAGGTCGTCCATGACAAGACCCATGTCAAAAGGCCGCGATCCGGTTTCGTAATAGGGAAAGCGGACATCGTAGGGAAAAGAATACTCAAAGGGGACGCTCTTGGTCCACATCAATTCGCGGGTCATGATTTCCTGAAGCTTGATCGTCAAAGTTCCGTTCACCGCGATGGTGCCGGTCCCGTGATAGACTTTCCCCGACGATCCGGAGCTCTCCGCCTTCACCGCAGTGTCCTTCCACGTAGCCGATATCTCCAGCACCGGAGTCAGATAGAAGTCGATCTGCTTCTTTTCTGGATAGGGGATGAGATCGTAGGAATCGAACGGACCGCGTACGCCGAAACCCCTGGCCACAAGCATTTCAGGGAGATCGCCCTTGAGCGCTTCGGTCAAGCGCGCAAATTGGGGAGAGGTGCGCCAATCCGCGACCTGAACTATATTCGTCGGAGACGCATAGACCGGGCCGCCCACTGTGACCGTGGCGCCGCCTGATCCGGGCGCCTTCCGGGAATCAGGCGTATAGGAAAAATTCGCCACGTAAGGCGCAGCCTCTTTTTGAGACGATCCCTCTTTGGAGAATCCCTCCGTCGCAAAACCAAAAGCAGCGACCGCAAGAAAAAAGGCCGCAAGAACCATCAGCAGCCTATTCGATTTGTTCGATGTCATCGCGCACCTCCTTATAGAATTTACTTAAAAAATGAACCCTTTTACCAATAACAACATGCCCTTAGCGAACCTGCTTTATAGTGCTCGCGTTCGACACCATAAAGCAGGTTCGTGGTGTTTCTGGGCTCACTTGCTCCCGAACACTTTCTTCAACAGATCCGTCGCCCTCGCGGCCGGATCC
>JBAZOP010000070.1 GCA_041648665.1 bacterium
TGACCAACGTCGGGAATCCGGTGAACTCCTGGTTCGCACCCAAGGCCCTGCTTATGAAAAGGGTTCCCCGCGTTGAGATCTTGATGCCCGACTGGACCATGACATTCCAGCCGAACGTATACTCCGGCATCGTCTGCGTGCCCCTCTGCGAAGAGGCAAAGGCGAGAGTGGTTCCGTCATAGGCCGCGTTGCTCACATACCCGTTGGAGAGGTTCGTATCTATGGCGTATTTACTCGTAGCGTTCTCGAGGAAGAGTTTCCCGCCGCGATCGCTCTCCATTTCGATGGCCGCTATCAGGCCAGAGCTCTGGCCTGCGCCGTCGGCCCTCACGTATATCGCGCCGGTGTCGAGCGTTCCGAAGTCGCCGTCGCTCCCCATGATCTCCAGCGCAGATGCGCCCGAGCCGTCCGACGCCTTCAGCGCCGTGAAAGTGGCGGCCGCCCCGCCTTGATACGGCGCAACACGGTTGGGCAGAGCCGCAACCAGTTCCTCATCAAGGTCGGCCTTGAGATCTATATCCCAGTTCTCTTCCGCGCTCTCGCTCTCTGCGCGGCCGATGGAGAGCAGGAAATTAGGCCCTCTTACGAAGGCTCGCTCGGACTGCACCGCTATCGCAAATATGTAGGGCGGCGCGCCCTCCTGATATTTGAGGCCCGTCAGCTGGATCTGTTTGAAGTGGTCCGCCTTGGAAAGATTTCCCATGTCGCGATACACGAAAAACCCGCCGATAAACCTGAGCAGGCCGCTCTCGCTATCCAGGCCGAACGTGGCCAGCGACCCGTCCTTGGCCGCATCCGCCATGCACTTGAGCTGTTGCGGCTGATCGACGCTGGTCGAGCACTCCTGCAGCAGGAAATCGGACACGGCCTGCTGGTCGTAGGCGATCCCCACCACGTACAGGCTCTGACCGTCCCACGCGATGTCGGTGGGTATGAACCTGTCGAAGCGCTCGAAGCTCGAGTCGTTCGTGGCAAAGCCGGGCAGCGAAGGGCTGCCGCCACCCGTGGGATACGCCCTGAGCCTGCTGTAGACGCCGTCGGTCAGCATCGCCTCGAATATGGGGTGATATGCCTGCTCGAACGTGGGCGCCACGGCCGCCGCTGAAGACGGTTTTGAGAGGACGAATACGTGGCTCGATCCTGCCTGGGTCCTGACAGGGAGGAGCGACAAGCTCGACTCCTGCGCCACGACCTCTGAGGCTATGATCCCGGAACAGCTCTCGCCGCCGATGAGATCGGCCGGAGCTATCTGCTGCACGAAACCGTCCGCAGTCGTGAAGACGATGGAGGAATTGTCGTCCGACAGATCGAGCGAGGTCACCCCGTCGGGCGCCGAACGCCAGGCGCCCCTGGTCGAGTAATCCGCAAACCCCGTGCCCGCGTCGTTGGGCCCCGCTACTCCCAGCCCCCTCTCCGTACCGTAGACCAGCATGCGCTTGCCCCCGTACACCATCGGCGCGATGTCGTTGACGGCGCCCGGCTTTGCCAGGCTGATCTTGCCGATCACCTCATCCGCAGTGCCGTACTTGATGGAGGCGCCGCTGCCCCAGAAGATCATCTCCGATACTTCGGAATCCGGTATCTGGACGGCAAGAGAGGCGAGCCCCCTGATCTGCCCGCCCAAGCTCCCGCTGTAAGCGGACTCGAACGGATTCACCTCTATGGTCCTCTCGTACGGATCGGAGCCCGAGATCTCGACGCGATACGAAGCGTCGCCCGTCATGCACAGATCCCCCGAGGTTTGAGCGATCCCGCCGGAAGAGCCGCCACTGCCTCCGCCCGAGCAGTCGATCATTATGATAAGGAGCGTCAAAGCGATGACGCCGGCAAATGCCCTGACAACGGTATGTGGCCGGCATCCGCGACGCGGCAGACAGTTCAATTTATCCATAATCAGCCCTCTCCGCCCTTGAAAACGACCGCAGGGCAATCCGGACTTCGCCGTGCAAAACCGACAGTTTATTAATAAAGCATAACCCGTGCCAGAAAAACGGACGGGCTAGGAAACGATCATCGTGAGGGCCGGGCCGGTCGTTATCTCTATCCTGTCGGCAGGCTTGTCCGCAAAATCGCCGTCGACCGTGTATTCCATGGGGTTTTCGAATTCCAGCACCATGTCGGAGGTCATCTCGTCGATCAGGTGCTCGGAGCGGGCCGGCAGCGCGAAGAAGGCGCGCGGGAAGGTGAACAGGAGCTGGCGGCCTGTGGCGGAAATGCAGATGGATTGGAACTTGCCTTCTACTGAGGTTGACCTGTAGAGCGGCTTGAAATTGAAGCCGAGCGTGGACATCGTGCCCGCGAATATCATCATGTAATTTTTGAACGGCGCAGGCTTTCCCTCTATGGTGATCCTGCAGTCGAAGCGTTCGGCGAGCCGCCTTGCGAACCTGCCGTTGATGATCGAGGAGAACACGGCCCTGGCCAGCAGCATGGCGCCTCTGAAGGGCGTGGGCCCGCCCTCGACGTTCTGATAGACTTTTATGAAGCGGCTGATGAGCCCCATTCCGAAGAGGAATCCGTACGCGCCGTTGACGCGGATCATGTTGATGCCGACCTCTTTGAACGGGATGCCCTCGTGATATTTCAAGATGAGGCTCGAGAGTATCTTCTCGGTCTTGCCCTTGACGTTCAGCTGATTCGCCAGATTGTTCATCGTGCCGCCGCGGAGGAGCGCGATCTTCGGCAGCGGTTTGTCGCCGTACACGTCGAGGAAGACGGACAGCGTCCGGTGGTTCGTGCCGTCGCCCCCCGAGATTCCGAGTATGTCCACTTCCCTCTCTTTGAATTCGCGCGCCAGGGTGCGCACCTCGTCGAGCGTCTCGGTCGAATGGCACGAACCGCGGTCGCCCACGATGAAGCCCATCTTCCGCGCGCGCTCCGGGTCCTTCCTGTGGGAGCGCGAATACGGATTAATTATTATCCCTATCCCTGACATAGGTTCATCCGCTCCTATTGCGCCGTCGCCGCCTTTGAATGATGCGACCTGCGTGCGCCGCCGCGCCTCCCCCTGCGCCTGGGCCTGCGCTTTTTCCCCTGGCCGGCGGGCTGCGCCTCTTGTGGATGCGGTTGCGGACGTGGGTATTGACGCACGTGCGCCTGCGGTTGAGCACGGACCGCGGCGTGCGGCTCACGCGAAGGCGCCGCATGCGCGGGGATGTCTTTCGGCTTCGCTACTATGCCGCGGCGCTTCATGTACTCGTGCACGATGAAGGAGGCGACCTGCGAAGGCCTGGTCCCAGGCCCGAAGCCCGCGTCAAAGCCGAGCTTGAGGGCGTTCTGATGGTCTAGCCTCGGTCCGCCGATGACGGTGATCAGCCCCTTCCTGAGCTTGTCGCTCTTCTTGACCAGGGCATGGAGCTCCTTGAGGTTTTTGATGTGACTGTCGCGCTGCGTGACCACCTGCGAAACCAGGAGCGCGTCGGCCTCAAGCTGCACCGCCCGCTCAATCAGTTCCTCGTTGGTGAGCTGGCTGCGGAGATTGTGAGCTTTGAAGAGAGGGTAACGCTCCAAGCCATAGTCGTGGGCGTAGCCCTTCATGTTCATGATGGCGTCGATGCCAACCGTGTGCGCGTCCGAACCGGTGCATGCGCCCACCACAACGATCGGCCTGTCGATGTTGCGCGCCATGTACGCCGTGAGCTCCTCGTAGTTCATGGCCGGGACCTCGACCTTCGGCACGTGAATCGCCGAAAGATCTATCGTCCGGTCGCACTTTCCGTACGCCACGAAGAAAGTGAACTCACGGCCCATCGGATCCATCGCACAGATAGCCACGTCGCGGAGCCCTATCCCCTCAACGTATCGCTTCGCCGCCTCGCGGGCCTCCGGCGACGCGGGGACAGGGAACGTAAACGAAAGCTGCATCTGGCCGTCGTCCAGTCTGTCGCCGTAGGGCTTGAGCTTCTTGTGGTTGACCTTGAGCATCTATTCGTCCTCTTCTGCCTTCGCCTTGAGAAGGTCAAGCACGGGGTTGAGATAGTGCGCGTCCTTCTGGAAGACGCCGTCGAGCCCCTTGCCTCCGTTCTCATCGCGCTCTATCTCCGCGAACATCCCCTTGCCGATCGCCTTCATCAGCCCGGCCTCCTCGATCTTCTTCAGGTATTTGTGCACGTTGTCGAGCACCGTGTGGGCGCGCCGCGTGATCTTTCCGTTCGGGTTGAAGCTTATCTCATCGCCGATGCTGCGGCAGTTGTTGAAGACGTAGTTGGCGTTCTTCAGCGCCCAGTATCGGTCCTGGATGTGCGGGTTGTGTATCGCCTCCGTCGGTATGCCCAGGAGCTGAATCGACTGCTCCGTAACGATGCCGCAGACGTTGAACATGGCGTCCATGACGTTGCCGAACAGTATGTCGCCCTTCATGTGTTTGGTCGGCGGCATGAACTTGATCGGCGAACGCGGGAATATCTCGCGGACCATCTGCGCCTGCGCCAGCTCGTAGAGGAAGCCGTCCTCGATCTCCGGGTCCATCTCAAAGGCGTGGCCGAGCCCCATGAGCTCGTGCGGCATCCCGGCCTTGAGCGCGAACTGCTCGTTGATGAACTGGCTGGCGAGCACGTGGTGGGCGTTGCGGTACGCGTCGGTCGTCGTGAGATAGTTGTCCTCGCCGGTGTTGATAGTGATCCCGGCGCGCGTGCATATCAGCCTCGAGAAGTACTGGTCCACGAAGGTCCTCTTCATGTTGATATCGCGGAAGAGGATGCCATACATCGAGTCGTTGAGCAGCACGTCGAGCCGCTCCACCGCGGCCATCGCAGCGATCTCGGACATGCAGAGGCCCGATGAGTAATTGACGAGTTTGATGTAGCGGCCCGACTTCTCCGAGGCCTCGTCGAGCGCCTGGCGCATGACTCGGAAGTTCGCCTGCGTGGCGAGCGTACCGCCGGCGCCTTCGGTGCTGATTCCGTCAGGGACGTAGTCGAGCAGAGACTGCGCAGTCGTGCGTATGACCGCGATGATGTCCGCGCCCTCTTCGACAGCCGAGACCGCCTGAGCGGCGTCATCGTAGATATTTCCGGTGGCGACGATCAGGTACTTCCACGGCTGCGGCGGCTCGCCCCTGCGGTTCATCACGCCACGGCGGCGCTGTCTGGCCTCGTCGATCCTCTTGATGCCCGCCTCGGCGAGCTCGACCGCCTTTTGTCTGATCCGGTCCTCAGCCACGTTCGGCACCGAGTCGAGCTTGAGATGGTCTGTAGCAAGCCGCTTTCCCAGTTCCCCGGCGGAGAGCCCGGTGTGGACCGCCGCCCTGGCGAACCACCAGGCGACGCCCTTGCGGAGCATGTCCTTGGGGCTGCGGTCCACGATCAGGTTGACGTGGGGCATCTCGAGGTGCGCCTCCTCCACGCCGAAGACGCGCAGCACCGCGCGTTCGATCGAGGCGGTTGAGTGCCTGTCGATGTACTTCTGCACCGGAGAGACGATGCGCGCCGCCATGTTCCTGCACTGGTCGATCTTGTCGCGGTCCAGGTTGAGTTTTCTATATGCCATAAATCACACCTGCGGTTTCAGGATTACCCTCTTGCCGTCCACGAGATCGTAGAAAGCCGTGTTCTTAGGCTGCTCCGGCGCGAAATTTTTCGCTATATCGTCCGCGGTCGAGCACGCGCTGTCGCGCTCACGCGGGTTGGTGTAGCTTGACATGAGCCCCCTGTAATTGCGCACCACGGCCCTCTCGTCGGTGAGCGTGAGCAGATAGTTCGGCATCACCGGTATCTTGCCGCCGCCGCCAGGCGCATCTATCACGAAGGTCGGCAGCGCTAGACCCGAGGTATGACCGCGCAAGTACTCCATTATCTCGAAGCCCTTGGAGACTGAGGTGCGGAAGTGCTCGATCCCCTCGGCCAGGTCGCACTGATAAATGTAATAAGGCTTCACCCGAATTTTGAGGAGTTCGTGCAAAAGCTTCTTCATCACCGCTGGATCGGAGTTGATCTTGCGGAGCAGCACCGACTGGTTCGAGATCGGCATGCCGGCGTCCGCTATCTTCTCGCATGCGGCCTTTGCCTGCGGAGTCACCTCATACGGATGGCTGAAGTGAGTCATGAAATAAACAGGCTGATACTTTTTGAGCATCGCGATCACTTCGTCGGTTACGCCCATAGGCATGACGCACGGGAAACGGCTGGCCACTCGGATGATCTCCACGTGCGGTATCGCGCGTATCCTCTTTATGATCCCCTCCAGCGTGGCCACCGGCAGCATGAGCGCATCGCCGCCGGAGAGAATCACGTCGCGGATCTCCCTGTTCTTCGCGATGTATTCGATCGCATTGTCGTGCTCGGAGGCGAGCTGCTTCGTGGTGCGCGAGAGGACGTGGCGCCTTCTCGTGCAGAAGCGGCAGTACATGCTGCATACCTCTGAGACCAGGAAGAGCACGCGGTCCGGGTAGCGATGCACGAGCCTGGGCACCGGCATGTCGGCGTCCTCGGCGAGGGGATCCGTGAGATCGCCCAGCCCAGGTTCGAGCTCCGCGAGCCTGGGCACGCACTGCATTCGGATCGGGCATTCGGGGTTTTTCTCGTCGATGAGCGAAAGGAAATAAGGCGTCACCTGGAATTTCGAATGTTTGACCGCGCGATCGACATCCGCCTTTTCCTTCGGCGTGAGCGCTATCACCTTGCTCAACCCTTCGGCGTCCGTGACAGCGTTCGCGAGCTGCCAACGCGGGTCGTTCCACTGCTCGGGCGAAACGTCCTCATAGGCCTTGATGCGCTGAAAATATTTCGGATCGCTCATGTCGATCATGCCGCCTCACTCCCCAAACTTGTCGTCGAACCACTTTTTCACCACCGCGCTCTTGCGGTACAAATCGAGCGTGAACCGCGCGTGGTTCGGCGCGTAGCCGTTGCCGATTATCATCTCCACGTCCATTCCCACGCCCTCGGCGCCGAGAGCCGCCTTCTGGAAGTTTGTCGCCATGTTGAAGAAGTAGACCTTTCCGCCCTGGCGACATGCGAGGACGGATGCAAGCTCGGTCCCCTCGACGTTCGCCGTGTTTATCACAAGGTCGCACATCTTGCCGTTCGTGGCCTTGGCGACCTTGTCCATCGTCTCGGCCGGCGAGAGGGCGTTAGCGGTGAAGCATTCGTCGACGAGCCCCAGCGACTTCATGGTCTCAACGCTAGATTCGCGCGTGGCCGACGCGATGATCCTGCAGTTCTTCCCCAACTTCTCGCGGATCGCCGCAGCGCACAGTATCCCGGATTTGCCGCAGCCGATCACATAGACTGTATCGCCCTTCTTTGCGAGCCGATCGGCCTGCGGCGGCGCACCGGCCACGTCAAGCAGCGCAAGGCAGACTTTGAGGTCCATGTCGTCCGGGATCTTCGCAAGCACGCCGGAGTCGAAGAGGATGGCGTTGCCGTCTATGTCGATCTGTTCGGAGTCGCGGACCTCTTTTATGCGCTCGATGATGAGCGGGGTGAGGGTGAGAGAAACCAGAGTGCATACCCGATCGCCCTTCTTCACGTTGCAGGGATTGGAGTACGCGGGCCCCATCTCCTCGACCGTGCCGAGGAGCATGCCGCCGGAGCCGGTCACAGGATTCTGCTGCTTGCCCATCTTCGATACGTTGGCCAGCACCTGCTTTGCTATGCCGTCGGAGCTCCCGGCCGAGGCCTCTTTCATCTGGCGAAAGGAGGCCGAGTCTATGTTGAGGGTCTGTACGTTGATGAGTATTTCGTTCTCGTAGATAGGCAGCGAATTGTCGACGCGCGTGGCCGCCTGCGGCAGAGCCCCCTTCGGCTCGATGACGCGATGACGACCGAAGCGGTCGCTACCTGTGCGATATTTGGTCACTTTTACCTCCATCCCGGAAAATTAGTGCGTTTATTAATCATACTCAGGAAGGCGAAAGCAAGGGGAATAGAGACGGTTTTTTGACGATTTCAGTCACGGTTCTCATCTTGATCCTATAGTCGATCGTAGCAAATTGAAAAATAATATGTTTTTTCAATAGGATAGTTTCTTCAATCGGTGCTAATATCAAGGCATGGTTTTTGCTCATCTATGATTTCAAAAGGAAGGATATTAAAGCCCTTTGTGGAGGATCCGATGACGACATCTAAAAAACCAGCTGCAAAAAAGCCCACCAAGGTCAAGTCTCGGGCGACGGTGCAAAAGATCGCGCCAGTCGGAATCAACCTAAAAACCAGGAAACCGAGGATCAAGACTCCGCCCATGGACCAGCCTTGATGCACGGGCACAAGCCATCGCAATGAGCAGACCAAAGGTTCTTCTTATTTCCCTGCCCTGGGCCAGCTATCATAGCCCGTCTCTTCAGATAGGTGCGCTCGCGGCATATGCGAGGCGAAACGGCTTTGATGCCGAAGCTCGCCACGCACATCTGGACATAGCAGCCTCCGTCGGACTCAACGAATATGACGAGTATTCCTACAAGACCTACCGTTCCTGCGGGGACGCACTTTGCGCGGCCATTCTCTTCCCTTCCGCGGAAAGACGCCTGCTGCGATATTCGGAGAAGATTCTGCCCGGTTCGACTAAAGTTCTTCCAAAACTTGAGCACGCAATGAAGGATGTATACCGGAGAATCGATTGGAAGAGATATTCCCTCGTCGGATTCACGGTAACGTTCGATCAGCTCTTCGCCTCCCTGCTGTTCTCATCATGGTTGAAGCGCAATCATCCAAATATCAGGATTTTGCTGGGCGGACGCGCGGTCGCCGGTAAAATGGGCAGATCCGTCCTGAAGTGCTTCCCTTGGGTAGACTGGGTCATAGACGGCGAGGGAGAGATCGGTTTCGTCGAACTCTTGAAGGGAATGCGCGATGGCTCCAGCGGATTTGAACGCGACGTGCCAAGTCTATTTTACAGAGAAGGCAACCTCATCAAATTCAATCCGGTTGCCCAACTCCAGGATTTGAGCGGTCTGCCGGACCCCGACTTCACCGATTATTACAGGACGATTGAGGCGCACCCCAAGCTCTCCGGCACTGAGATCCTCAATTATATCCCCATCGAAGTGAGCAGGGGGTGCGTATTCAAATGTGCATTCTGCTGCGACTTCGGCTTCTGGAGAGGCTATCGATCCAGGCCGGCCAAAGAGACTGCGGCGGCGATCAGGCGCGCATGCCGCAAGTACAAAGTTAATTCTATCAACCTGGTGGCGCAGTTGATCGCGAAAAAAGACATCGAAGCCCTCTTCCCGCTCATCCTGAAGCAGGATATTGACTACAGATTTTTCTGCGAGATCCGCGCAGACACGACAAAGGAAAACCTGTCGCTGATGAAACGCGCGGGGCTCGCCCACGTCCAGATAGGCATAGAGGCTCTCGACTCCGGGCTGCTCCGCAAGATGAACAAGGGCACGAAGCTCATCGAAAACATCAGGGCCATGAAATACTGCGAAGAACTCGGCATCGGCCACACATCCAACCTGATGCTGGGATTCCCCACGGAATCGCAGGACGATATTGATCGCACCGTCAAGGCGATCGACGACATGGCGTCCGCCTATATGCCACCCGAGAGCATTGTAAGATTTCAACTTCGCGAGGGGTCCCCGGTCTATTTTCAGCCCAAGAAATTCGGAATCAAAAAAATATGCGAGCGCTCGGCATATGCACCTCTGTTGCCGAAGGACATAAGCCGAAACATAGATCTATGGTACAAAAAATTCTCAACCAACAGGAAGAACCGCAACTACAGCGCACTCATGAAAAGATGGCGCAGATGGAAGAAGGATTATGAGGAGGCGCGAAGATCAGGGCGACCCATGCTGCATTACTTCGATTGTAAAGATCATATAAAAATAGAGGACTCACGGCATGGAGGAGGCACGATCATCCTCGATGGATTGGCCGCTGGAATCTACAGATTCTGCGACAGCGTGAGAAAAATCGATGAAATACAGGCTGGATTTCCAGGGGCCGGCACAGCCCGCATACGCGAAATATTGGGGTCGCTGATCGATCTGCGCCTGATGATGACTGAAGAGGGCGAATACCTCTCTCTTGCCATTCACTCATCCCCGAATTTGAGGAGGCATCTCCCCGTCATATAATTATTTAACAATATCAACCCATTAGAGAAAGCGTTTTTCAGACAACTTTATTAAAATCCTTCCGATAACCGCCTTGAGAGGACTGACTGAGATATGACGCTGCCTCTGCACAACATCCAGACTATACGGCTATTGCCGACAAACGTGCCTGTCTTAAGACCGACGCCATCTTCCCTCTACATACGGCCGCTCGCAGATAGAGATTTTCATGAGCTTCACAACACCCTCTGCCGCGGGTTCGGCGTGAACATGTCGTCGGAGTCGCTCGCGTTGAGGCTGAGACAGAACGGGTACAGGCCCGAGATATCCTACGGCGCATTTGAGGAAGGTTCCATGGTAGGCTTCTGGCTGTCCGGTATCAGGGCGATTTCAGGCAAACGAGTATCCTGCTGCACAGGCACCACCGTCGTGGAGGAATGGCGCAAGAGGGGCATTGCCACCGCCATGTCCAGATCGGCCGAGGGTGCGGCCCGCGCCCTCGGGGCCGGCGCCGGAGTCCTGTTCGCGCAGGCGGGCAACTCCACGGTCATCAGGCTCTACAGGAACATGGGATTCGAGATAACCCGAACTCTCCATTCTTACTCCTCTGCAGATACCGTCGAGCTTTCGAAAGACAACCCGATGCAGGCAAGGCTTACCGACCTCGGCCACGCCTACAGCTTGAGACACATGCTCGACCATGAGCCGCCATGGTACAGAATGTGGGAAGGGATTTTTGACGTCAGGGATTCCATCATGCCTGTCGTTGTCAGCGATGGGATGAAGGAGAGGGCCTATGGCCTGTTTCAGCCTGCGACCGGAAGGATACTGCATCTGGGCCTCGATGCCATGAGCGCCGAGGAAGGACGGCTCGCGCTCGGAGCGATGGTGGAGATATTCATGAACGCGCGCAGCAACGACGGCCCCATTGAGCTCTTTCAGATACCGGATTCCCAGACGCAAATTCCTGCGATCATGGGCTCGCTGGGCTTCAGTCTTTCAAACACACAGGTTGAGATGGCCAAGACGCTCTGACTCAGAGCAGGTTTATCTGGGGGTCGGGCTGGGCTTCCTCTCCGCGCCTGTCGGCCGAGGGTATGAGGCGGCCGTCCGAGGAGACGCGCTGGCCGCAGCGCTTGCAGAAGCTGGATCCGTCCAGGCGCTTCTGGAGGCGCTTGGATTTGCAGCGGGGACAGCCGCGCATGGGGCTTCTTGAAGAAGACTCAGATAACATTGGCGGAATTCTTTAGCTGGCGAGTGTCAAAGGTTCAAGCGAAAAAATTTTTTCAGAAACATAAGCCGAAGTACGTACAAGAAACAGATGCACTTTCTATAACATCTTGATATTTCATCTTAAAATAAGAAGCAACTTCTTGAGAGAAATGGCGATAATTAACCATGATCAAAATACCTAGAATTCCCTTCAACCTCGGAATTGCAGGTTCCACAATCTCATCTCCGACATCATCGATCCCTTTCGCGTCCACTGACGCATTGCAGAACAGCGGCAGCGCATCCGACAATTATGTTGCAGCGCCTGGAGGCACATTCGCGATGAAAGGTGCAATTCCGATTGAAGAGAAAAGGAGGTTGATCGATCAAGGGGCGCTACAGGTCGTCGACAATTGCCTGAAGATCAGGCGAGGGGAGAATCTGGTCATTATAACGGACGAGGAGACGAGGAGGCTGGCCGATCCAATCGCAGAAAGGGCCATCATCTCCGGCGCGAGTCTTTCCATGTTCATGATGGAAGACTTCGGAACGCGGCCAGAGGATGGCTCGACACCGCTAGAGCTCAGCCCGGAGATCGCAGGCGCCCTGACGATCGCAAATGCGAGCATCTACATAGCACAGATACGGCCGAATGAACTTCATTCCTTCAGGATGCCCCTGATAAGGCTGGTGGAAGAACTGGGCATAAAACACGCTCATATGCCCATGTTCACAGAGCAGATGATGTGGCAGGGGATGGCCTCCGACTACGACAAGATTCAACGCCTGTCGAAAAAGGTGTTCGACATAGTTTCAATGGCGAACCTGATAAGGGTCACCACTCCAGCCGGCACCGAAGCTATATTCGAGTTCTCCCGAAAATACCTCTGGAGCATCTGTGACGGCCTCGTTAGGCTTGGGGAAGCGGCGAACCTGCCGGGAGGTGAAGTCTACGGCACTCCGATAAACGCGAACGGGACTATGGTGATAGACGGAGGTTTCGGAGACTTCTTCTCAAAAAAATACGGGGACATCTCAAAGACCCCCTTGAAGTACGCCCTGTTCGACGGCAGGTGCGTTCCCGGCAGCGTCGAATGCGCCAACAAGGAATTGAAGCATGACTTTGAAAGGTACACATTTGAAAGCGATGACAACTCGAACCGTGTCGGTGAATTTGCGTTTGGCACCAATATCGGCCTCACTGAAATAATAGGGAACATGCTGCAGGATGAAAAGCTGCCCGGTGTGCACGTAGCTCTGGGCAGCCCTCTCCCCGACACAACCAAGGCCGCATGGGACAGCGTCGCACACAACGACGGCCTCCTTAGGCACCCCACTGTCGAGGTGGACGGCAGGATAATAATGAAGAGCGGACAACACCTGCTGGATTACTGACATGCCATGTCTGACAACAACGAAGACAATCTCAAAGCAGGTTGAGCTGAAACTGGGGGCAGTCGGCGAAATCGATCATTTTACACTTTATTTAGCGACAATTTTATTCTATCTATACTAAATAGCAAACAGTCGATAACAACAAAAATAGGAGGATCATATGGCAAAAACTGTTGCGAAGAAGCCGATCACAACCAAGACCAGAAACAGCACAGCAGGTAAGACAAAGAAAATCGTTATAGAAATAAACCCGGGAAATGAAATAAGTGGAAAAATAACACGCTTCCCCGGCAGAGGAATAACGCGTTTCCCCGGGAGGAATAAGGCTCGCTAGATACCTGAGGAGACAATGTCGAATTGCAGAGCATCGCTCATTTCTCTGCCATGGGAGAATTATAAAAGTCCATCTTTAGCCATCGGATGTCTTGCAGCCTATGCACAGTCCTTGGGATTCGACGTAGATGCGCTCAACCTGCATCTGGAGATAGCACAGTGCTTTTCCCTGGACAGCTACGACGATCCTTGCTGGATTGACACACCCGCCGGAGAGGCGCTAGGCGCGGCTTTGTGCTTTTCCGAAAATAGGAAGGCACTGCTGAAGTATGCTAATAAATTTATCCCGAACGCAAACCGGCATGCTATTCGCCTTCATGATGCACTCGTCGCTTCATATAAAAACATAGATTGGCGTAGATATTCAATAGTAGGTTTCTCTATCAACTTTTCGCAACTCTTTACGTCCCTCCTCTATGCAACCTGGATCAAGCGCGACCATCCGTCAATCCGCATCGTAATGGGAGGCTACGGCGTGACCGGGGAGCTTGGCAAATCGGTGCTCAAATGCTTCCCGCAGGTGAACTGGTGCATCGATGGAGAGGGAGAAATATCATTCAGCGAACTTTTGTCCGGGGTGGCTTCGCGGTCATGCAAATTCGAGGAGAATGTCCCGGGCCTCATATATCGCCATGGCGGAATCATCAAACAGAACCCCAGGAAGCAGCTGCCGGATCTCGGTGGACTTCCTGAGCCCGATTATCACAATTATTTTGACACGCTCAACAGAAGTGGCCCCTTTAATCAAATTGAGATATTGTCTTATATTCCCATAGAGGTAAGCAGGGGGTGCACAAGGAGGTGTGCCTTCTGTGCATATGGCTCTTTTATGCCTGGTTTCAGATCCAGGCCTCCGGTCAAGATCGCAAATTCCGTCAACCTCTTCTATAAGGAATATGGGGTCTCCGCATTCTACTTGAGCACGGCCATGATCAATCAGGAGCCAACCGAGGGACTGAGCAATCTGCTGAGCTCCCACAACCGCGACTACAGGATCTTCTGCGAGGCGAGAGCGGGACTCTCCAAGCAACAGATGGCATCGATGAAGCACGCCGGCATCTGCGCAATACAGATCGGCCTAGAGGCGCTCGACACCAAACTTCTTTCGAAGATGAACAAGCGCACTCGCCTGATAGACAACCTGGAGACTATGAAATTCTGTGAAGAGGTTGGCATAAGACATCTATCTAACTTGATAGTAGAATTTCCAACCGAAACTCAGGCGGATGTCGATCGCAGTACCGAAGCCATGGATTTGGCTTCATGCTATATGCCACCAGACAATATTGCACGATTCGGGCTATTCCCGGGTTCGCCGATTTATCGTAATCCCAAAAAATTCAAGATAAGATCCATCAATGAAGCTCCTGACCTCGGCAAATACCTCCCGAATAGACTTTCCAGCTTGAAGTTATATTATAGCGATTTTGAATGTTTGAACAGAAAACGCAACTACCGTCGCTTTTTTATGCGGCATAAGCGATGGAGGAAAGAGTATGAGAGAGCGCAAGCTGCAGGAAGATCGATTCTTCAGTACTTTGACTGCGGAGATTCGTTACGAATCGAGGATTTCAGAGCAGGTATTCAAGCGACCACCCTTTGTGATTTGGCACGCGAGCTTTACCTATTCTGCGACGAGATCAGGAATTTTGCGGAGATCCGAAAGAAGTTCAAGGACGTTCCAGAAAGAGAGATCCGCAAGATGTTGCGCAAGCTCTTCAAACTCAAGGTGATGTACACCGAGGACGACGACTGGCTCTCCCTGGCGATCCATATCTCTCCCGAAAACCGCCGGCACATGATGTCTCTCTAACGCACAAAACAAAAGGCCCGGCGTGAGCCGGGCCTTGTTGTAACAACTTTCGCTGAAGACTATCTCTTGTTCAGGCGATTGCGCTTCACATACGCCCACAGCTTCTTCGTCATTTGGCTCGGTGCGATCGGCTTCGTGCCGAATACGCTCTCGAGGGTGTGTTCGCAGTCACGGAAGTTGACCGTGTACCCGCCGAACGCCTTCTTGCCGCCCTTCTTCTTCGCTACCTTCCTCTTCTTCGCTGCCTTCCTCTTTTTCTTCGGCATAACTCCTCCTCATTGAGGGCGCGCGGCCCGCTTGTTCGCGACGCCAAGATTGTTAAACAGCACTTGAAACTTGACTTTTTATAGCAGATCCCATTCTGAAAAAAAAGGGGAATTTT
>JBAZOP010000071.1 GCA_041648665.1 bacterium
CGAGAAGGCGCGGAGGGAGCTCGCCGCGACCCGAGAGGACTATGACAGGATACTCATGAACGCCATGTCGCTCTCCGAGGAGCTGCTCGCCGCGATACCGAGCTCGGATCTCATGGTCGACGGGGAGATGCAGCTCCTGGCCGAGCCGGAGTTCGCGCAGGCGGAGAACTTTCGCAGGATAGTGGAGGCGCTTGAGGAGAAGAGGTCGATGCTGAGCCTCCTGGAGAGATGCCGCGACGGCCAGGGGGTGCGCATCTTCATCGGCTCCGAGGCGCACATCGCCGGAGTGGACGCCGTGGGTATAGTGGGCGCGCCTTATCTCAAGGACGGCAAGGTGGTGGGCGCGATAGGGGTGATCGGCCCGATGCGGATGGACTATTCGCGTGTCGTCCCGATAGTCGATTTTACCGCGAAGATATTGAGCGACGTGCTGGACTCATAGGGAGAGCATGATGAGCAAGAAGTCGTTGGATCACAAGAAGACGGAACGCTTCGATCAGAGGAACGCCGAGGAGGAGTCCGAGGCTCAGGCCGCAGAGGTCAATCAGGGCGACGAGATCGAGGCGCAGATACTCTCGGCCGAGAAAGAGGCGAAGGAGCACTACGACAAACTCCTGCGCGTCATGGCCGACTTCGACAACTTCAAGAAGCGCATGTCCCGCGAGCGCGAGGAGATGACCAGGTACTCCAACGAGAAGCTGCTCTCCGAGATACTGCCCGCGCTGGACGATCTGGATCGCGCGCTCGATCATATCCCGATCGACGCGTCGAAGGATGTGGCTGACTTCGCCGAAGGCGTCACGATCGCCCGCCGCTCGCTCGCCTCCACCCTGGATAAATTCGGACTTGCGGAGGTGAGCGCTCAGGGCGAGCGATTTGATCCCGCGATCCACGAGGCGATAGCCACGGTGGAGAGCGAGAGCGAACCGGGCAGCGTGATCGCCGTGCACAGGAAGGGATACACGCTCTTCGACCGGCTGCTTCGGCCGGCGATGGTCACTGTAGCGAAAGAGCCTCAAGGCTGAAGCGCAGCCTTCGAGTCGATAGCGGGGGGAAAGATGAAAAAGATCATTTTGGCGCTCACGCTCATCGCGTTGGCAGCCGGCTGCGCTACCTTCGGCGGCGGGGGCGTAGGCAAGGCGAAGTACCCGAACGCCATCACCCCCCCTGCACAGGCTGAGTTCGACGCGGCCAAGGCGCTCTACGACGGCCAGAGGCTGTCGGACGCCGATGCGGCGTTCGCGAGATTCATAGCGGACCAGCCATACACGCAGCTCACCGACGAATCCAGATTTCTCCGCGGCGAGATCACCTTCATGAGGGGCGCCTATGCCGCTGCGGCCGAGGCGTACAGGAGCGCGTATTCTCAGATAGAATCCCCTCTCGTCGGTCCGAAGGCGCGCTTCAAGGCCGCGTTTTCGCTTCACAGGCTCGGCAGGAACGACGCCGCGCTCAAGGAGCTGAGGGGGATAAACCGAAGGCAGGCGAGCCGGGTTTTGCTCCTGCGCGCCGACTCGCTCGGCGTCAGGGCATCTGAGGCGCTGAAGCGGCCGCTCGGCGAGTACGTTGTCTGGGAGCTGTGGCTGCTGGACGATTATTCCAGCGCCGCATCCGCCGAAGGAGTGGGCGTGGAGGGCGAGAGGCTGGTGTCGGAGGCCGACGCGCTCGATGCCGTGCGCAAGTGGGTGGCCGACAAGGGGGTCACCTCCTCTCAGGTGGAGATCCTGCCGCTGAAGGAGATGAAGGGAAAACGCTCGGGCGGGTATGCGATGTACAAACAAGCGCTCGCCCACCACAGCGAGGGCAACACCGCGTACGCTGCGAAGCTGCTCAGATCATACACGTCGAGCTATCCCAAACACGAGTACTTCGGGGCGGCGCAGCTCCTCATGGGCGAGCTGGGAGGCGTGGTCGGCGAGGGTGCCGGGATCGCGGTCGGGGTGATACTGCCGCTCTCGGGCAAAAATGCCCTCTACGGCGGCTCCGTGCTCCACGGCATCGAGTGCGCGATAGGGCTCTATCAGCCGTGCACAGGCCCCGGCGGCGTCAGACTGGTCGTGCGCGACTCCGCTTCTCTCCCCGGCGGGGCCGTAGCTGCGGTCGATGAGATCGCACAGGACAGGGATGTCATAGCCATAATCGGCCCGTTGGAGTCGGCCGACGCCTTCGCTGCGGCCCAGCGCGCGCAGGAGCTGAAAATTCCCATAGTCTCGGTCTCGCAGCGCAAGGGTGTGGCCGAGATCGGAGAATACACGTTCCGCAATTCGACATCCCAGGAATCGGAGATGCGGACGCTGCTCGACTACGCGATAGGCACGCGCGGATGGAAGCGCTTCTTCGTGATCTATCCCGACAACAAGATGGGCGGCGAGTACAGGGTCCTCTTCTCCGAACAGGCCGGGAAGATGGGCGGCAAGGTCGTATCCACGCGTTCGTACAAACAGGGGCAGCTCCAGTTCGTCAACGATCTGAGGGGCAGAGGGGCTGTCGAGACGATGGCCGTCAGCAACACGCTGGATCTCTCCACCTCTGCGGCGTACGATGCGGTTTTCATACCCGATTCCCCATGGGTGGTGGGCTCGCTCATGCAGGTCCTCATGCTGTCGGGCGACAAGAAGGTGCAGCTGCTCGGCGTGCCGAGATGGAACAACCCGAAACTCGTGGAGAGGGGCGGCGAGTACGTGGAGGGAGCGGTCTTCGTCGACTCATTTTTCAAGGGCTCGCCCGATGGCGAGGCCTCTTCGTTCGCCGCGAACATAAGGGGCGCGTACGGGGTCGAGGCCACGCTGCTGGAGGCGCTCGGCTACGACACGATGAGGATGATATACGCCGCGGCCAACGAGAAGGGCGCATCGGGCCGGGAGTCCATGAAGGACGCCCTGTCCGGCACTCAGGGCTTCCCAGGCGTAGCCGGCAACACGAGCTTCGACGGGAACGGGGACGCACAGCGCAGGATGTTTTTGCTCACGGTCAGCGGCGGACAGATCAGGGCGGTGAAATAAACAATCCCATGACGGAATTCGAACTCATCGAGCTTCTGACCCGCGGGGTCGACAGGTCGGCGACTGATCTTGCCGCGGGCGTGGGCGACGACTGCGCCGTCATATCGGGCCCTTCCGGAAGGCAGTGGCTCGTCACCACGGATCTTTTGTTGGAGGGAACGCACTTCGATCTCGCCTTCACCGATCTCGCTACGCTGGGGCGCAAGGCGCTTTCCGTCAATTTGAGCGACATCGCGGCCATGGGCGGCGCGCCCAGATTCTGGCTTGCCTCCATCGCGTTGCCGGGTTCGATCGGTGCGGACGGGGCGGGTCTCATCTACAAGGGGATGCGCGATGTGGCAGGCGAGCACGGGGCGATCCTGATAGGCGGCGACACTTCGTCGAGCAGAGAGAGGCTCATGATCTCGGTAACGGCCGTGGGCGAGTGCGCCTCCGGCTGCGCCGTGATGCGAAGCGGGGCTCACCCCGGCGATGCGTTGTACGTCACGGGCGAACTGGGCGGATCGGCGTTGGGGCTCGCGCTAATGCGGCGCGGGATTACGGACAGGGGCGCGGAGCCGTTCGTGGAGAGGCACAACGATCCGGTGCCGCGCGTAGAGGCGGGTCGGGCGCTCGCAGCAAGCGGCGCGTTGACTTCGATGATAGATGTGAGCGACGGGCTGATGGCCGACCTCGGGCACATCGCAGACGCCAGCGGTACGGGCTTCGAGATAAAGGCGGATCGCGTGCCGATCGGTCCGCGGTTCGGCGAGTTTGCCGAGAAGGTTGATTCCGGTCTTTGGGGCTTCATCCTCTCCGGCGGCGAGGACTACGAGCTGGCATTCACGGTCGACGCTGCCAAGATCGCCGAGTTTGAGCGCGATGCGATGCGGAAGGCGGGCGTGAGGGTCACGAGGATCGGCGAGATGCTGAAAGATCCGTCGGCCAGGCGAGCCATGCTCGCGGACGGCAGCGAGCTCGGCCTGTCATCGATCGGTTTCGATCATTTTCGGGGGCAGGCATGAATCTCCTCCCGGTCTTTTTCTTCCTGATGTTTTGCTCCGCCTTCTTTTCCGGTTCCGAGACGGCTCTCTTCTCCCTGTCCAAGGTTCAGGTGCATCGCTTCCGCGAGGTAGACACCAGGACCGCGGCCAGGATCATCGCTTTGCTCAAGGCGCCTCGCCAGACGCTCGTCACCATCCTGTTCGGCAATGAGTTGGCGAACATATGCATCTCCATCGTGGGCGCCGCCATCGTCGGCAGGATGATGGAGGGGAGCATGAGGGGCCAGACCATCGTCGCGATCGCGGTCATAACTCCGATCGTCATGGTCTTCTGCGAGGTCACCCCCAAGAACGTAGCGCTGCGGTACGCCGAACAGGCTGCGTGGCTCGTGGCGTTTCCGATCAGCGCTTTCGCGAGGGTCATCGCTCCGCTGCGCGCTGTTCTCACCTGGTTCGCCAGGAAGATGGTCCTGCTCTTCGGGGGCACGGTCGACAGTGCGGAGCCGATGATCATGGAGGAGGAGTACAGGAGGCTCGTGGACATGGGGCTCAAGGAGGGGGCGATCGAAGAGGAGGAGCGCGAGATCATACACAACGTCTTTGAGTTCACCGACAAGAAGGCGGGCGACATCATGACCCGCGTGGAGGCGATCTTCGCGCTGCCCGTCGACCTTCCCACGGAGCGCCTCATGGATGAGCTGGCCTCCACGCAATGGAGCAGGGTGCCGTTCTACGAGGGCGAGAGGTCGAGGATCATAGGAATTCTGCATGTGCGCGACCTCTTTACCTTCAACATGCGGCGCAAGGCCGGCGAGGCGCCTGAGCTCAAGGATTACCTCAAGGATCCCCTCTGCGTCGCTGCATCCACGCCGCTGGAGGAGCTGCTCAGGGAATTCCAGAGGACTAGGATGCACATGGCCATCGTGACTGATGATGCCGGAGGGCTCAAAGGTCTCGTGACTATGGACGATGTGCAGCATGAGCTGTTCGGGGAGATAGAGGAATAAAAAAGACCGTGACTGGTGACTGGTGACCGGCGGTGAAACATCATGAGTGTGGCGTTTGTAATAATCATTCTGTTCATATGCCTGCTGCTCGAGGGGTTTTTCTCCGGCAGCGAGATCGCGGTGGTGAGCGCGGACAAGTTCAAACTCGCGCTCGCCACCGACGCCGGCTCGCAGAGGGCGCGCATGGCCCTGCACCTGGTCAAGAGGCCGGGCGTATTCTTCAGCACCACGCTGCTGGGCACCAACCTGTCCGCCATCACCGCATCGGTTGTCTCAACATTTTTCATAATCGATCGCTTCGGCGAGGCCTACGCCCCGTTGGCCATCCTCTACTGGCCCTTCGCGCTGGTCTTCGGCGAGATCGTGCCCAAGAGCATCTATCAGCACCATGCGGACAGAATCGTGCTGCGGGTGGCGCCGCTTTTGTTCGGCGTCTCCTTCGCGCTGTACCCGGCGGTCTGGATCTTCTCCAAGCTCACGGATATTCTCCTCGGCGGTGTGAAGAAGCGCGCGGCGTTCGGCCATCCCATCACGCGCGACGAGCTGGAGCTGATGATCGAGATGGGAGGCCCGGGCACGAGCGACGTTCGCCCCGCGGAGCGCACCCTGATCTCCAGACTCTTTGACCTGGCGGACAAGCGAGTGGAACAAATCATGACGCCCCTGGTCGACGTGATCACGGTGCCGGTCAAGGCGACCCACGACGAGGCGTGCGGGGTGATGGACCACCACGGATACTCCCGCGTGCCCGTGATAGACGGCGACGCGTTCAACGTCGTGGGCGTGCTGACCGGCGTGGACCTGCTCTTCGGCGGTGAGCAAAAGGGCGTGCGTGAGCTCATGCACAAGGCCTACTTCGTGCCCGAGGAGATGCCGCTCGACGAGCTGCTCATCGAGATGAAGCGAAGGGGGGTTTCTCTGGCGGTCGCGGTCGACGAGTACGGCGCGGCGACCGGCATAGTCACGGTCGAGGACCTGCTCGAGGAGGTCGTGGGCGAGATCAGGGACGAGCATGACGAGGAGCCGCACCTGTACAGCAGGGTCGGCAGATTCCGCTACATCCTTTCGGGGAGGCTAGAGGTCGGCCACGCGAACGACAGGCTCAAGCTCGAGATCCCGGCGGGGCCGTACCAGACGGTGGCGGGGTTCGCCATACACGAGATCGGGAGGATACCGAAGGCGGGGGATTCCTTTGTATCCGGCCGCTATGAGTACAAGGTGACAAGGGCCACGGACAGGGCGGTGATCGAGGTCGAGGCGTGGCGCGCGGCTGACAAGCCGGAAGGCGAGAGGGTCTGATGTCCATAGCATACTTCGATTGTTTTTCCGGCGCATCAGGCGACATGATACTCGGCGCCCTCGTGGACGCAGGCGCCCCACTCACGAAGATCACGAGGGAGCTTACGAAACTAGGGGTCGGAGATTTCAGGATCGAGAGAAAGAGGGCGAAGGGTTTCGCCGGCACGGACCTACGAGTCGTTGCGATCGAGGAGCCGGATCACGCCCACTACGCGGACATAGACGCCGCCGTGGCGGCGAGCCGGATCTCGAAGGGCGCGAGGGAGCTGGCGAGGGATGTCTTCAGGAGGCTGGCCGAGGCCGAGGCGAGGGTGCACGGAACCACGATAGAGCGCGTCCACTTCCACGAGGTCGGCGCGGTGGATTCCATAGTCGACATAGTTGGTTCTGCGATCGCGTTCGAGCACATGGGCTTCGGCGAGATCCACTGCTCGCCTCTTCCCCTGTCGAGCGGCACGGTCCGCTGCGCGCACGGAGAGCTCCCGGTGCCTGCGCCTGCGACGCTGGAACTCATCCGCGGCGTGCCGCTTGAGAAGACGAACGTGAAAGGCGAGCTCGTCACGCCCACCGGAGCTGCGATCCTCACCGCGGTGGCGTCTCATTTCGGCGCCTGCCCCCTGCAGCGCATCGACAGGGTGGGCGTGGGTCACGGCGACCGCGAGATAAAGGGGCGGCCCAACATCCTGCGGCTCATGATCGGCGATGGCTTCCGCGCCGTAGCGATCGAGGCCGACATCGACGACATGAACCCCGAATTATTCGAGAACGCCATGGGGAGGATGTTCGCCGCAGGGGCCGTGGACGTAACGCTCCAGCCGATACAGATGAAGAAGAACCGCCCAGGGGTCAGGCTCGCCTGCATCGCCCCCTGGGATGCGAAAGAACGCGTCATCGACGCTGTGCTTAATGAGACCACCACCTTTGGCGTGCGCTATTGGCCGGCGGAGAGAAAGATGCTGGCAAGGGAGCTTGGGACATCGAAGATCAAGGCAGGCAGGTTCAACCTCAAGATCGGCCGCGACGAATCCGGCCGCATCGTCAAGGCCATGCCCGAGTTCGAGGACGTAAAGCGCCTCGCCTGCAAGGCGAAGAGGCCTGTGGTTGATATATATAATGATGCGATGGTCGAGGCCAGAAAGCTGCTCAAGGCTGGCCGGAAAACGCCGTAAATTGCGGTATTTAAGACCTTTACACCAATAACTCCTTGACTCTCAAGGGGAAATCGACTATCCACCCGCCCTCGTCCTGCCTACCGGCAGGCAGTTATATCTAGAAGAAAGGTGAGGGAGTTATGTCTCTGAATCAGAAGTACACTTGGCTGGATTTCCTGAAGGAACACCCTGAGCATCGCGAGAAGGGGATGAAGCGCACAAGCTCCGAGGGGAAGAAGGCCTTCGAGTCCGCGTTCAAGACCCACGCCAAGCAATACCTCGACAACATCGAGAAGCGCTACGAGCGCGAGATCGAGCGCTCGAAGAAGGCGCGCACTGAGCGCACCGAGAGGGTGAAGACCGCTGCCAAGGCCAAGAACTTCTCCAGGGCGCGCATGGCTCAGGCCAAGGTCGGCCGCGCGGACGCGGCCATCGCCCAGATCGAGCGCCAGAAGAAGCGCGCGCAGGCGGCAAGGAAGAGCCTGTAAAAAAGAGAAAAGCATGAAATAAAAAAGACCCCGCCAATGCGGGGTCTTTTTTTTCGGTGAGTCAACTCTCAGGCACCCTCGCACGCCAGTTCGGCTATTCGGGTGATCCGCGAGTTTATCCTCCTCAAGTTCGTCAGTATGTCCATGTGGATGGAGCTTGTGTCGAAGCTCTCCTTCAGCCCCTTGTGCAGCCTGCTTATGTGCGCGTGCCTGAGATCCTGCTCCACCGCGTTCATGTGCTCCTCGTGGCGGCGGAGTTTCATGGCTATCTCTTCGTGGGGTTGCGCCAGCGCCAGCATCATGAAGTTGAAGTTCTCCATCACCATGGTCTGGAAGCTGCGGAGATCGTGCCACCCTTGATCGGAGAAGAGCCTGCGCCACTGGGCCTTCTTTCGCGCCAGCGAGGCCAATTCCTTTGATATGATGTCGCCTATCTCCTCCATGCCGGCTGCTATGCTGATGAGCGCTATCTGAGTCTTGGATTGCTCCTCGGAGATCTGCTCCGTGGTGACCTGCGCTAAATAGAATCTGATCGCCTTTTCGAGCAGGTCTATCTTGTCGTCCTCCGTCTCTATCCTCTCCATTATCTCCCGGATGTCCTCGCCTTTGCTGAACATGCGCAGGCAGTCCGCAGTCAGCTGCTGTGCTATGGAGCCCAGCCTCATTATCTCGCGCTTCGCCTGGGCGAAGGCTATGGCCGGAGTCTGCAGGGCCGACTTGTCCAGATAGAGCGGACCGAACGGCTCTTCCTTCGGAGGAGGCATCGGGAGGATAGTCTCCACTGTTTTCACCAGCGGTTTGAGCAGCGGCATGAAAAGAGCGACTACCCCCAGGTTGAAGAGTATGTGGGTGAGCGCGATCTTGGAGGCGATGCCGGCTGCGTACTCCGGAAAGACGCCGGATACGAACAGGTCCGCCCTGTCGGTGAGCGCCGCCAGGTGCGGGATGAACGGGAAGACGATCGCCACACCGATGATCTTGGTCAGCGTGTGGGCCAGCGCCACCCTGCGCCCCGCGGTTCCTCCGCCGAGCGAAGCGAGCACCGCTGTGACGCAGGAGCCGACGTTGGCGCCGAGCACGATGGGGATCGAGGCCTCGAACGTGATCGTGCCCGCGAACGCCAGCGCGATCGCGATCCCTATCATGCCCGCGGAGTGCACTGCGCCGGCGAGTATCGATGAGCCGATGAGCGTGGCCAGCGGATGCGCCGAGAGATACGCGAAGACTTTGAGTGCGGCCTCGCTTCCCTTGAGCGGGCCGGCGGCCAGGGTCATGAGGTGCATGCCGTAGAATATGAGGCCGAAGCCCAGCACTATGGCGCCTGCGTCGCGCATCTTGCGGCTGCGGCCGAACGCTTGCACCGCCACGCCGAGCGCTACGATGAGGAGCGCCAGATCGGTGATCTCCTTGATCGAGAGCAGCACCACCACCAACGTGGTGCCGATGTCGGCGCCCAGGAGGACGGCGCTCGCCTGAAAGAGGTTGAGCAGCCCGGTCTCGGTGAACGAGACCAGCATGGCCGAGGTGGCGCCCGAACTCTGCAGCACTATGGTTACGAAGGCGCCGAAGATCAGGGCTGCTATGCGGTTTCCGGCTACGTGGCCCATGGCGGCGCGCAGCCTGTCGCCCGCCAGGACCTCCAGGCCCTTGCGGGCGCGCTTGAGCCCAAGGAAGAAGAAGGCGACGCCGCCTATGAGGACAGACCAGCTGAACGTCTCCATGGGGCGTGATTATAAGGATATGAAACGAGTTGTCGAGGAGTTCCGGAACTCATTCTTCTTCTATGAACGGCACAGGCTCTGCTTTGGGCGGTATTTCCCTGATGTGGCGGCGCCTGTCCATGCGATCCGTCACCGACTTGAAGATCAAGAGAAATAGAAAGGCCGCGAAACCGATGGCGGCAAACACGTACCATATGTAGTGCGCATGGGCGTAGGCGGCAGCCGTCTGACCCGGCGCAATCGTCTTTGGGTCGGGGCAGAATGCCTCCAGCAGATACCCTGACATGATGAACCCGACGAGCCATGCAAAAAATGTGGTGAGATAGGAATACCCCATGTACAGACCCTCCTCATTTTTCGGGGCCTGTTTGGAGGCGTACTCGTAGAAGCGCGGAGACAAAAAGCACTCGGCCAGTCCCTGCAGCGAGATCCCTAATATCATCATGATCGTGATCGGGTGCATCACGGCGATTCCGATATCGATAGAGGTTCCGAAGGCATTTTGAAGCAGGGGCGACAGCGCGATCGTCAATGCGGATATCGGGATGAGAAACATCGCAATCGCGATCGATCCGACCGGCCGAAGCCGTCTCACCAGGTGAGTTATCGGTATGACGCAGAGGACGACGATCAGCGGGTTTATGTTTGCAAGCCACTCGGGCGATGCATGCTCGCCGATGAGGCGGATCGTGTATTTGGGCATCGTGGCATAGAGCTGGCCCTGGATAATCCAAAAACCCGCCACGATCAAAATGAGGGCCATGAATCTGAAATTTTTGATAACCCGCTTCATCCCATTGAATATCTCTTTGACCGGTTTTGGCGTGCTCACGATGCGCGGGCTCTTGTATAAAAAGAAGGTTATTATCAGGCCCACGAGGGCCATCGCAGCGGCAAAGTAATTGATGTATTCGAGCCCGAACTCTGTGCGGAGCGGCTTTGCCATCGACTTCCCCGCGAACGAGCCGATGTTGACCATCTGATAAAAAATTGAAAATGCCCGGGCGCGGTGCGCGTCGTCGGAGCACTTGGCGACGGTGCCGGTGATGATGGGCTTGATCCCCGCGCCGCCCAGCATGATGAGCGCAAGCGATATGATGGCCGTGGATTTTAGCTGGGATGCGCCCAGCAACGCATAGCCGCAGGTCAGGAAAGCGAACGAAAGGATCAGGGCCGCGCGAAAACCTGTCCGATCGGCAAGCGCGCCGAGCAGGGCAGGCATGAAATACAAAAAGGCGGCGAAGAACGCGACCACGAAGCCGGTCTCGACGTCGGTGAACCCCACGCGATTCGTGAGATAGAGTGTGAGCGCTATGAACATCGCATAATACGCGCACCTCTCGAACAACTCGATTACGTTCGCTGTCCAGAATTCCTTCGGGAACTTCCACGAGAGCTTTGCAGTGTGGGTCACAGTGCCTCCATAGGGATGTTGATGGAAACATATATCCCAATCCTTCTTGAAAGCACAACCGGGAATTCCCCGGGTTTACCGGGTGCCCTGTTTCTGTGCACCCCTGCTGCGAATCGCTGCATGCCTGCCCCCTCCGAATGCGCTAACTCGCTGATTTTCAGCGAGTGCCTGTTTGGCACGTCCCCTGCAATGCCAATGTCTCGTCAATGAGAGAGGAGGGCTGATATGCGTTTTGGATTCTTGAGGGGAAAGGGCGGGCAGTCGGCTACCGAGTACATGCTGATCCTGGCCGTGGTGGTGCTTGGGCTGGTCTCCGCAGCCAGCCATTTCATTCCTGCGTTCAATCAGGCGGTGGCGACCCTCGCACAGAACGTCTCGGGGTGGCTCGTGACCAACCAGCAGATGTCGAATCCGGGGCAATGACATGAGCGCGATCGCAAAGGTGCGCGGCGGGATCAGTGGGCAGGTGGCCTCTGAATTTGTTTTGATGCTGCCGATCTCAGCCGGGATCATAATCACAGTGCTGGGGATGGCCTTGTCGGGCGTGCGAGGGGTCGTGGCGCAGGCGTCGGCGATGCGCGGGGCCAGGGTCGCTGCGGTCTTCCAGGACGACTTCGTCGATGACGAGCTCTACGCGTCGCTTGATCCCGCGATATTCGGGTCGAATTCATTTCAAATAACGGCAGAGGCCGGCGGCATGAGGACGTCCAACGAGCTCGAAGGAATTTTCGAGCTCCATGCCTCCCCCAACGCGGCGCTGACAAGCGGCCCCATGAACACCTCCTGGTTCATGAGGGCGAGTCCCGTGACGCCGGCCCTGCCTGAGGGTTTGCACGACGCGCAGCTCCGGGGAGGCGATACGCCTTCGCCTTATTGCAGATCCGATGGAGGGTACGAGGCATGCGGATGGCCGGAATGAATCGCCCCCAAGGTTCTGTGACCGTCCTGATGGTCGCGGCGCTTCCGCTCATGGTCGCTGCCCTGATCGTCATAGTCGAGATCGGCCGCATCTCGGTCGCGCGCGCCAGGTTGCAGACGGCGACGGACAGGGCCGCGTATGCAGGGGCCGCGTCGCAGGCCGATTCGATGAACAGGCTCGCGAAATCTAACTGGCGAATCTACAAGGCCTTCAGAGATTTGGAGAGCGATTTTGCCTCCGACAGCCAGCAGGACGAACAGGCGGCAAGGCAGCGCATAGAAAAATACGAAGCGGAGAGGGGCAGGGCGATCGACGAGATGGGCGGAGTGCTCGGGGATATGCAGGATGCGTCTGAAGCCGCCGCAAGATCTACGCTCGCGTCGAACTATCCCTCCGCATCCGCAGGCGTCTCCATCTCCGGCGACATTGAGATCGACGATTCACAGGACCCTGAGCAGCAGTGGAGCGAGTTGGGCTACAGCCACATAACGGGCGATCTCTATCTGGACCCGGAAGACGTGGACGGCGGGAGTTACGAGGCGCTGAAATATATGATCAAGGAAGGCGCCGGCGGGGCGGCGATAGGGGTCTTTGCCAGCGCGTGGGTCGAGCCGCTGACCGCAAATACCTTCATGGGCGAAGGCGTCGAGGTGTTCGCCTCCTCTGCGGCCGGCGCCTTCGGAGGTTCGCTCGAAGATTTCGCGCAGAAGGAATCGGAAGACCTCGATTCGGCTGAAGGATGGGAAACGGAGGAGGGGACGGATGCGCTCTACAGGGCGTCGTTGATTCCGCTCTGGGCGATTGGCGTAGAGGGATTCGACAACTGAGATTCATAATTAAACCGGGTCGTCTGCATGGATAATGATCGAGGATCAGCATCAGTTGAGGTCATGGCGATGGCGCCGATAGCGGCGCTGTTCATCGTCGTCGCGTTGCAGCTTTCCCAACTCTTCTCGCATGCGGTGGCGGACGTGGCCGGCGCTGATGCCAGGGCCGCCCGCGCGGTGCGCGCGTGGGACGCGGCGAACAGTTGGTCCGGGTTTCACAGGCCGTGCCTCGAAGAGATGCCAGAGCTATCTTTTTCATCAGGCGGAGGGCCGCTGGCGATAGGGGTCGGTCCGTTCGTGAGATACGCGGCTGTGCCGCAGGAGGTGAGAGTTGTCGCAGAGCCTGTTTGTTCGCATTAAAGGTTTGCTGGAAAAGAGGCCCGCCGCCGTCGCGCTGTTCGCAGGGCTGTCCGCCGCGCTGCTGGCCTCAGGCTATCTGTCGCGCCGAGAGGCGGAGATGCTTCGGATCGCGGAGCCGGTTCATGTGGTCGTTGCTTCGCAGGACATAGGCGCAGGCCTCGCCATCGACGAGGAGAACGTAGCAGCGGCGGATGTCCCTCGCCGATTCGTGACGCCGGGCGCGCTCGGCTCCGTGGAGGAGGCCAGCGGCAGGGTCGCCATGGTCTCTATCGCCAAGGGGACGCAGCTCAACCATGCGATCGCGCGTTTCTCCGGCAAGGGCAGCGGCGTCTCCTCGCTCCTGCCTGCCGGCATGCGGGCGTTTTCAATCGCTGTTCCAAGATCCGGCGCCGCAGCAGGGCTTGTCTCCCCTGGGGACCATATCGACGTGCTCGCGACGTTCGATCTGGGAGACCGATCCTCGTCGCAGATGACCACGCTTTCGATCGTCAAGGGTGTGAGGGTCCTGGCCGTGGAGAAGAGCATTGCAGGGGCGCCGCTGGAGGATTCGAAGACGAATTCGAAACAGGGTATTTTTTCGGGCGCCATGGGTCAGGGGCAGGGGGCAAGGGAGATATCCGTCACCCTCGCGGTGAACCTGGAAGAGGCGCAGGCGCTGGCGTTTGCCCAGCAGGCCGGCGCCTTGGCCCTGGCGATACGCCCTCCTGACGATGCCGATCAGGATGGCGGAGTCTCGCCCACGACGATCTCAACCATAGTTGAGGGAGCAGGAGGACTTTCGCCCATGCGCAAACCTTTCAAGGAGTACAGGGGCGCGAGATGAAAGACAGGATATTGCCATGAAAAAAACCGCATACGCTCTGATCGCAGCGGCGATCGTGACGGTGATCGCAGGCTTAGCATCGGCCTCATCAGAGAAGACGCTGATCAAGGGCCAGTCTGAGACCATCTCTCTCGACTACGCGATAGGCGACGTGGCGGTGGCGGATCCGGCCGTCTGCGACTACCTCGTGGCCCAGGATCGCAGATCCATATACCTCAACGCTCGCGGCGGCGGCCAGACGACGCTCACGATCTGGGATTCCGCAGGTACGATGCGCGACGAATACTCGGTAAGGGTCGTCACGACCACGCTCAAAGAGGCGCTCGAACAGGTGCAGGGCGGCGTGGGCAGCCTCTCGGGTGTAACGGTCGAGCTGCGCGACGGCAAGGTGGAGATCGGAGGCGCGATCGCAGACCCGGACGACTTCAGGAGCATAGAGGCGATGTCCAGGGCCGATCCCCGCGTGCGCAGCAGCGTGAGGATCACGAGCGACGTGCTTGGCAAGGTGGAACAGGCGATCCGCGACGAGCTGGGCGTTCCTGGTGTAACGGTGAGGACTGTGAGGGACAGGATTGCGCTAGAGGGAACCGTATTTTCAGCGGCCGATGCAAAACGCGCAGCCGAGATAGCGAAACTCTACACGCCGTACGTGATGGATCTCATGGAGGTGCGAGAGACGGGCCGCAGCGT